>JBJEYK010000129.1:0-7271 GCA_051886775.1 Candidatus Ventricola sp.
TGATACTCTGGGACAACATAGAAGTATTTGAATGCTTCTTCAAGACTTGGGTTCAAAAAGTGAATCTGTTCTTTGCTGTCCATTGCGTTTCACCTTCCCGTAACTGCTCGAATACCTGATGCTCTCTCATTATAACACAACGGGCTTTTCTCGTGAACTGCGAAAAACACTACAGACTACGCCAGTTCGGCTGAATCTCAACCCTAGATACGTTGCCTGACCAGCTGACCGCGTTTTTCCCCGACAGCAGCGATGGGAAATCACCGCTCATGCAGCTGTTCATGGATGTTGATCCAGAATAAGCCTCCATGAGCGGTGTGTCCAGCGTGATCTTATCCGTAATCTCAAGCTCCGTAATGGTCATGCCGACCATGAGCGTGATTTCCCCAGAGCCATACACAGTAATAACCGGCTCAGAGGCCACACAGCCGGGATTGGTGATAAAGGAGCCAGAAGTCGTAAGCGTAATCGGTTTCACATCGGACAGGTACCAGAAGGGCTTGCATCGGAAGTTGATGGCAAATGAACGATGCGGATTTCCTCGGAGAATCTTCTCAAAGGAAATCTGGTTGACTACCCGGGCATGATAAAAGCCGCCTTGCCGGTTAGCAAAGGTGACTGTGCCGCTGCCGCGAAGCCATGCGGCGATCTCCGGGATTCGGGCAGGATCGGCAATCAGGCAGGTTGCTGTGAGCACCATATCATCATAAACATCGTCGCCTTCCAGCTGCGTCAGGGAGCCGCTTCTGCCGGGCACATCGGTGAAGGTAACTCTCTCAGACGGGATCATTACAGGCGGCTGTTCCAGCACATGGATGCCATACTGCGTGCAGCGCACACCGTTCCATTCAAACCAGTCGTTCAAAGCAATCAACTCCAATCGAAAAGGAGACCCGCATCAGCGAGTCTCCCGGGGGGTATAGTAGGTGGGTTCAGGACTTCCAGAGCTTGAAGTACTTGCTCATCAGCGGGATATAGGTCACGATAAAGACGATCCCGAAGATCACCAGCACGGGGATTTTACAGGACTCGGGGAGAAGAACACCTACGATGATGCCCATGGAAAACAGGCAGAACTTCAGCGCAGCCATTGTCTTCCAAGTGGATTCCTTGCAGTATCGGTCAGCGACCTCGAACAATTTCATACGGACAGCTCCCTTCTTCTCGTTCCGGTCAATTCGGTTTGCAGAGAATTTACAGGTGCTCAAAGATCAACGTCGCCTGAATGCGGTCGCCGCCGCCGAAGCCCTTGCCGCCGCCATTGGATGTCGTGCATGTATGGAGCCGGTATCCTTTCGCAACCTGCGCGTTGATAACATCCTCCAGTTCGCTCAGATTGCCAGAACCAGTTCCCCAGAACTTTTCTTTCAGCGTGACCTGAAGCACAACGTAGGGCAGATCGCGTCCTGAAGCAGTAGAGAAGGATGATTCTCTCTGAATATCGTCCCAGAATCCCATAATGATTCCTCCTATGTTGCAGTGAAGTGCTGATTTGTATTTCGAGTATAGCACCGTGCTTCATGGATGTCAATTATGCGAAACGCAGCCCTTTCCCGCGTTGCTGGCGGCGTGTCAGCGTTGCGATCTCCACAGCAAGGGAGCGAATATCCTGCTCGTCGCGCACAACCATCTGCTGTACCTGAATGGTGGAAGTCACGCTGTTGTCGTAGGAACGTCGGTTGTCGTTGCTGGTGGTGATGATGCCTTCTCTGGCTTCGCCGGTCAGATACCGGGCCGCATTGCGGATGATCTTCGCCTGCACCTTGCTCTCCTTCAGCACGCCTTTGCCAAGACCGCGCATGGTCATCACGCCGACCTCGTCCTCGAATACACGGGAGGGCGACTTGATCTTCAGTTCACTCTTGGCGGCATTCACGGCAGAACGGGCTGCGGAGCGCATCGCGGAGATGACACCGGACTGCCCGGCAAGGATGCCAGCCCGCAGGCCAGCCATGGCGTTGAGGCCCGCAGACCGCAGCGTGTTGCTGGTCAGATTAGCGTTTACTGCTGTGCGCACGCTGGAGGCTACGGTGCTTCCCATGCTGCTCATGCTGAAGCTGGTCATGGCATCTGCCAATCCCTGCGCAGCATTGGTTCCGAAGGATGTAAGAGCATCCTGCGGTAGTGCGCTGGTCATTGCTGTTTCAATCGCTGTGGCTACTGCCTCCATATCGGATGTGAAGTCAAAACTGCTCATGCCTTGGCCTACACCGGCAGAGACATTCTCGCCAACGGGCTTCACGCGCTCCGAGGGAGAGTGAATCTGCAGCGCGGCGTTCAGCGCAGCTTCCAGATTGGCAGCGACAGTCTCTGCATCGCTGTCCCATCCGGCAGCCGTCATGCCTTCGCCCACGCCTTCAAGGATGTGTGTGCCGGTTTCTGTCGTGTCAAGCCCCTGCAAGAAAGTCAGGATTTCCTGAAGATTCTTGACATCCTCCTCGGAAACCTGCTTGCCCTGCTTTATTGCGGATACGATCTCACCAACATAGGTAGATAGCTCTGCTACACGCTCCGGGCCGAAATCGTTGAGCATACTCTGGTTGAGTACGCCCTGATCCACGCTTTCACCGCGCAGGCTGGCCCAAAACCGATCCCATCCGTTGTAATCCAGCGACTGCGTATAGGAGTTGATGCGCGACACCGCCGAACCGATCAGATCCATGGTGGTTGTGGGGATCATGCCCGTCATGATGCCGAGGGTGGTGGTGCCGAACTGGTCAACCTCATCAATGAGCGGAGACAGCGCATCAATAGCCTCCTGTGTGCCCGTGATCTTCGGCGCGATCAGCACATGCAGCGTCCCGTCCGCGTCGAGTACAGCCACTTTGTCCGCAGTCAGCAGCTCGGTGGGTACCGCCTCCACGGGAATTTCCTGCCCATCCTGCCAGAACTTCGTCTGCGGATCGAGCAGCGCATCGGAGGGATTCTGATAGATTTCGCCGAGCTTCACGATGCCCTGCACTTCCACAGGGTTCTCCTTGATGAATTTCCGGTAGGCCATCAGGTCATAGCCATAGATGCCCACGGTCATGTTCAGCTTGGGCTTGACGGCGTTGGTATCGTCGTACCTGGTGATGTAAGCGGTAAAGTTCTGGAGCAGCGTGCTCTTGTCCACGCCGGTCGCTTCAGCGTAAGCTGTCACGATGGCCTCAATCTGATCCGGTGACAACGCGGAAATATCGACATTTTCCGCTTCGAGGTATTTCGCCACCATGGCGGTGATGTCATCCGGGGTGAGCGATGTGGTCAGCGCGCCGCCCGTGATTTCCTCATAGGCCAGCACAAACGCCGTGATCCCATCCGGAGTCAGGCCCGTGGTGTCCACCTTGTTCTCTTCCAGATACTTGGAGATGTACGCGGTGATCTCGCTTGGCTTGAGCGTAGAGATGTCTGTACCGGATGCCAGCTCCTTATAGGCGTTGACCATGGCGGTGATGTTTTCCGGAGTCAGTCCAGAAACGTCTGCGCCATTCGTCGCCTCTGCGTAGGTGCTGACGTAGGCGATCAGACCCTCCGGGGTCAGTTCGGCTTTGTCAGCGCCTTCCGGGATTTCGGTATACTTGGCGATGAAGGCATCCACCTGCGGCTGCAGCTTTTCGACATTCTCCGCTTCGGAGTACGCCGCGATCACGGCATCCGTTGTAATGGCTCCGGGGTTCTCGGCAAATTCAGCCCAGCGCTCCTGCGCACCGGTCATATCCAGATCGGTGGCGATGGTCAACACTTCCTCCGGCAGCGCATCGCCAAACATGGAGGTCAGGCCGGGAAGCTCAATCTCCCGATTGTTCAGGAAAGCCTGAATGGACGCAATCTGCTCCAGCGCCGTGGAGAAGTCGATCTCCGGGAACATCGCCTGTACCTCGGCTTCAGACATGCCGCTGTCCAGCAGCGACTGAATCTGCGTCAGAATGGCGATGTACTCGGTCATTGCGCCTTCGTCCATAGCAGCGGCAATGGCGTTCAGATCCTCGAGCAGCGCAGGCTTCTCCGCCTCATTGGCGGCGCTGTATTCGCGCAGCTTCTGCGTGAGCAGATCCACGTCGGAAGCTGCCTGCTGGATGTCCTCCTGTTCCCAGACGGGCATTACAATGTCTGCCAGCAGCGCGGCATATTCCTGTGCAGCCGCGCGCCGATTCTCGTTGTACCGGGCATTGAGCGCGTCCATCGCAGCCTGACGCTCGGTGCTGTCCTCAATCAGCTGGATAAGCGCGTACTCTTTGTCGTACTGTGCGTCGATCTCGCTGTTCATGGCAGCCAAACCCTGTGCGGCAGCAACAACGGCATTCTCATAGACCGTCACATCGGCATCTTGCTTTCCGCGGGCCTGTGCGCGGGCAACCTCCGCATCCAGCTTCTGTCGGATGGTGTCGAAGCCATCCGCGTCTGCCGGGGAGAGGTGATATTTCACCTCAATGGCCTCCCGCGTGTCGATGAGCTCCTGAAGCCGGATCTTGTCCTTTTCAGAGAAGTATCCGTTCTGGCGCTTTTTGAGCAGGCGGGCGATTTCCGCATCCATCGCATCCAGCGTGGCGATGTCGTCAGACAGCCCGCGAGAGACAGACGCGTACCCGCCCTCATCGGCAGTTTCCTTGAGCTGCATCAGCTCTGTGCGCGTGGATTCCGTCAGGGCCTTGAAGGAATCCGTCCATTCAGACACGATTTCATCGGATTCCTTCTTGCCGTCCGTCCATACGGTAATCAGGCCATTCAGCCAGTCCTGTGCGGTCTGCTTGTCCCGGACGAAGTCTGACTTGCTCATGCCGAAGAAAGACAGGCCGTCGCTCTTGCCATAGAAGGTTTCCGCGGCAGTGGACTTCCACTTGTCAGCGGTTTCCTGCATCCCCTTGAGGGCTTCCCGGGCCTGCTTGGCACCGGAAACGTAGTCCGCAATGGCGACGGTCGCCGTAATTGTTGCGGCAGCCACAGCCAGCCACACGGCAGGCGAACTGCTCAGGACGGTCATGAAGCCCTTGATGCCGCCACCAGCCTTGCCGACTGCGGTGGCAAACTTGCCGATGCCGGTCGAAAGAGTGCCGACACCCTTGGCGATCTTGCCGAGCGTCAGCAGCACCGGCCCGGCAGCAGCGGCAATCGCGGCGTATTGGAGAATCTGTTTCCGCTGCGCAGCATCCAGCTTGAGGAAGCTGTCCAGCATATCGTCTGCGCCCTTGATGAGGTTTTGGATGGTGGGATTGAGATCATCGCCCAGCTGCTGCCCAAAGAGGACAGCCTTGTTCTTGAGGTTGATGAGCTTGCTCTCCGTCGTGGCGTAGCGCTTGTTCGCCTCGGTGGTCAGGGCAGTGTTTTCCTCCCATGCACGGTTCGCTGTCTCCTGTGCCCGGCTGAACAGCTCCGTGGCATTGGTCGCGCGCAGCATCGTGTCGCGCAGACGCACTTCCTTGATGCCGATGTCATCGAGCACGGCAATAGCGCTCTCGCCTTCCTCATCCATTTGGGAAAGGCCCACGATAAATGCCTGAAATGCTGCAGCGGGATCGCTGTCAAACAGCGTCTTGAACTGCGAACTGGTCATGCCGCAGACAGTAGCGAAATCCTTGAGGGCATCCCCGCCGGTGGCAGAGGCGACCTCCATCTTGATGAGCGCCTTGGAAAACGCCGAACCGCCCATCTGCGCCTCAATGCCCACGGAGGACAGCGCCGTAGCAAAGCCCAGCACCTGCGCTTCCGTCAGACCGACCTGTTTGCCCGCGCCAGCGAGACGCTGCGCCATCTCCATGATGGGCTTCTCGGTCGTGGCGAAGTTGTTGCCCAGATCGACGATGGTCGAGCCGATGTTCTGGAACAGGCTCTGGTTCGTGCCCATGACGTTGGCAAACTTGGCGATGGATGTCGCGGCTTCATCCGCATTCAAGTCCTCACAGCTGTTGCCCAGGTCGATCATGACACGGGTGAAATCCGTCAGGTGTTCATTGGCAATACCCAGCTGACCACCTGTCGCCATGACGCCGTTGATCTCGCTGGTAGATGCAGCGATCTCGGTGGACATCTGTTTGGAGGATGCCGCCAGCGAAGCAAACTCTGTTTCCGTGGCGTCCACCGTCTTGCGCACACCGGCAAAGGAGGACTCAAAGTCCAACGAAGCCTTGACCGCTGCCGTTCCCAGCGTGAGGATGGGCGTCGTCATGACCGTGGTGAGCGTTCTGCCCGCCGTGGTCATCGCTTTGCTGACGGTATCACAGGTTTTGCCAAAACTCTCCAGCGATTTGCCCGCTGCCGTCCATGCGGACTTGACAGTCGAAAGCTGGCGATTGGTCTCCTCGATCTCAGCACGGGTCGCCTTGACGGCAGCCTTTGCCCGGTTCAACGCTGCTTCCGCATCAAGGACAGCATCCGAGGCCTGCTGGATTTTTTCGGGGTCATGGGCCTGCTGTGCGGCCTGCAGCTGCTCCCGTGCGCCGCGCAGAGCATTCTCATACTGCGTGACGGATTTCTCCTGAATGTCCAGCTTTTCACGCAGCAGCGTCAGCTTGGCGGACAGGCCCGCCACACTGGTGTCCATGTCCTTGATGCCCGCTGTGGCCAGCTTGAACCGGCTCTCGGCAAGACCGATCTCCTTGCCGAAAGTCGCAATCGCAACTCGGCTGGCATCAATGGACTTCCCGGCTGCATCCCAGTTGGTCTGTGCAAGACGAAGCGACTGATTGCATCGGGTGATCTCAGCTTCCGTCTGCTTTACACCGGCGCGGGCCATGTTGAAGTTCGTATTGGCCTGCGATACCGCATCCGCAGCGTTCTGCGTGGTCTTCTTGAGTGCCTCGTTCTGTCCGGAGAGCTTCTTCACTTCCTGTACAGAAGCACGATACTCACCCTTGAGCGCATCCAGATTGGCCTTCGCCGCGATGGTCGCCGAGTCCGAATCGCCCAGCGTCGCAGAGAAGGTGCGCACCTGCTGGGCAGCTGCCGCAACCTGCTCCTTGAGCGCCTGCTGCGCTGCCTTGGCATTTTCCAGCCGCTGGGCATAGTCGTTCTGGCGGTTGTAGCATTCAGACAGCTTATTGTTGGCGGCTTCCAGCGCACGCTGGTACTGATTGACGGCGTCCTTTTGCAGAGAAAGGCGGCGCTCCAGCGTGGAAAGCTGGGTGGAAAGCCCCGTGGCCGTGCGCTCGAAGCCCTCCACACCGGCAGCAGCCAGCTTGAACTGGGACTCCGCTTCTGCGATCTGCTTGCTGACGGACTTGATATTTCGGGTGAAGTTGTCCGTCTGCAGGGACAGCGACACCACAAGGTCGCGGAGGGTTTCACTCATCGGG
>JBJEYK010000130.1:0-7176 GCA_051886775.1 Candidatus Ventricola sp.
GTGCTGGGCTTCTTCCGCTCGCAGCTGATCTTCGCGCTGGTGGACATGGCCATCATCCTCGCCGCGTTCTTCATCATCGGCGTGCCCTATCCGCTGCCCATCGCGCTGGTGCTCTGCTTCCTGGATTTCATCCCGTTCTTCGGGGCGGGCACGGTGCTGGTGCCCTGGGGGCTGATCTGCCTTGTGCTGGGCTTCACCGCCATGGGCGCGCAGCTGCTGCTGCTCTACGCCATCCTCTACATCCTGCGCCGCATCTTCGAGCCGCGCGTGCTCGGCGGCGCAACGGGCTTCTCCTCGCTGCAGATGCTCTTTGCCATGTACGCGGGCATGCGGCTGGCCGGCGTCCCCGGCCTGATCGTCGCGCCGATCATCTGGATCGCCGTCGTCAACTTCCTGCGCACGGGCATCCTCGACGGCTTCCGCGCAGACCTTGCGTATGTCGTCTCCGACATCAGCCGCATGATCGCCCGCCCGGAGCCGACCCGCACCACCGAGCCGCCGGGCGCAGCGCCCCGCAGCAGCAAAAAGCTGTCCTTCCTGCGCAGGCAAAAGCCCGGTTCCGCCGATTCTGAAACCAAAGCTGATTCTGAAACCAAATAAGAAGGGATTCTATATGAAAGCCAAAAAGCTGCTCAAAAAGCTCAACTATCTGCCCCGCTGGGCGTGGTACGCAGTCTCTTTCTTCGCGGCAGGCGGGCCGTTCGGCTGCCTGGCGGTGTATCTCGCCTTCCATGTGCTGGAGAAGATGGCCGCGGAGGAGGACGAGGAGGACGCGCAGACCTATGCCGCCGGCCGCATCTACCGCGACGCGGAGTGCACCGTCTCCTCCGACGAGGACATCGAGCGCCGCTGGCGCGAGGCGGAGGCCTCCGCCGATCACGCCCAGGCCCGGCAGACCGGCCGGCAGGAGACGCCCATCGGCGAGAACGCCGAGCTGGACGAGGTCGTGCGCGCGGGCAACGACGCGCTGCGCCGCATCCGCCATGCCAACGACATCATCGCCGACCCGGAGCTGTCCCGGCAGATCGACTCCATCGAGAACAGCTGCCGCCAAATCCTCTCGATCCTGGAGCAGCGCCCGCAGCTTCTGGGCCAGCTGCGCACATTCCTGCGCTACTACCTGCCCACCACGCTCAAGCTGCTCGACGCCCGCGCCCGGCTGGAGAACACCGCCAACACCCCCAAGGCCCGCGAGGTGCGCGCACGCATCTCCGAGGCCGTCGGCGTGATCGACAAGGCGTTCCTCAAGCAGGTCGAGGCGCTGGACGCCTACCGCTTCATCGATCTGGAGAGCGAGATGGACGTGCTGCGCGACATGCTCAAGGCCGACGGCCTGATCGACGAGACGAAGGACACGAAGGAGGACGACCCGTTCGCCAGCGTGCTGGGCGGGCACTGATCCAGCTCTTCATGAAAAAGCTGGGATGTCCGGCGCGAAGCGATACCCAGAGGGGAATCGCTTCCAGCCTGGCGGCATACCAGGCCTCCGCCGAAAACCGATAAAGCAGGAGGATCCCCCGGGCGTTCCGGCGGATCCTCCTTTGTCGTATTCAATTGAGCTTTACAGCGCGATCACGAACGAGACCTCGTGATCCTGCCCGGCGTCGATGTGATAGGCGCGCTCCACGTCCGCGCCCCAGCTGTTGATGCCGCCCACGCCGCGCACCGCGCCATAGACGCACAGCACCGTGCGCCGCGCCGGGGGCAGCTCCTCCTGATGGGTGGCATTTTCCAGCTCCTGGGCGGTGTAGGGCAGGCAGCTGAAGGCGAAGGGCTTGCCCGCCTGCTCAATGCGCAGCGCACTCACGCCGTCCCGCTTCACATTGGACAGCTGCGTGTCTCGCTCGATCTCCACCCATCGGGTATCCATGTGCATGCCGCACTCCTGCGGCACCAGGTACGGCGTCACAGGCAGGCCGTCCACATGGTATACGCCGGGCACGCCGCCGTCCATGCGGTCGGGATACGTCTCGCCCGACAGGCCCTCGTAGGTAAAGCCGCGCGCCATCGTCGGCATCACGAAGCGCATGCCGAACACCGGCAGCTCCGGCAGGCCCGCCTGCCCGAAGTAATGCGCCGTCACGGTCATGCCCTTGCCCGCCTCCAGCGTGTAGGTGACCGCCACCTTTGCCGCCGGGACGGTGATCGTCTCGAAATCGAAGGTGAGGGACACGCTGTCGGCGAACTCGTCGGGCGTGTAGCGGTTGTTCTCCGGGGCGATGGGCAGCGGGATGTCCTGCCCGTCCACTGCAACGCGCGCGCCGGTCACCTTGATGAACGTGTCCGCCGCCAGCCACATGCCGCTGTGCAGATGGAAGCGGCTGCCGCGGTCGTTGTCGGTCAGCGCGCGCCAGAAGGTGGGCTTCGGCGCGCGGTACATCCACTCCCGGCCGTCCTTCACCAGGGATTCCAGGCCGCCGAGCATGTAATTGAAGATGCAGTGATAGCCCTCGCCGGCGACACCGAGCGTCAGGTCGCCATAGATCAGCCGAAGGCGCTTAGTCGTGCCGTCCATAGTGGTATCTCACCTCCTGAATCGCAGGCTTTTCGGTTCTGTCCGCGAAGACGATGCCGTTGCCGGAGAACTCGTAGTCCGCCGGGCGGTCGTCAAAGTCGCCGCCGTAGCGCAGCACCTCGCGCCCGGTGACCTCATCGCGCACCAGAATCGCCTGATCGATATAGTCCCAGATGAAGCCGCCCTGCATCATCGGGTAGGCGTCCACCAGGTCATAGTACGACTTCATGCCGCCCAGCGAGTTGCCCATGTCGTGCATGTACTCGCACAGGATGAACGGCTTTGGCGGATCGTTGTCCAGATAGGCCTTCACATCCGTCGGCGGGGTGTACATGTGGCTCTCCACGTCGGAGATGCGGTCCTTGTACACCGGGCAATTGAACACGCCCTCATAGTGCACCAGGCGGCTGGGATCGACCTGCTTGAAATAGCGGTTCATCTTCACCAGCACCTCGCCCGCGTAGGACTCGTTGCCCAGCGACCAGAACAGGATGGACGCATGGTTCTTGAGCGTCTCGAAGTGGGTTCTCGCACGGTCGAGCACGGCGGCCTCCCAGCCCTCGAAGCTGCCCGGCACGTTCCACGACGGCTCGATCCCGCCGGCCTTCTGCCAGGAGCCGTGGCTCTCCAGGTTCGTCTCGCTCATCACCATGATGCCCTGCTCGTCGCACAGCCGGTACCACGACAGCCTGTCCGGGTAATGGCAGGTGCGCACGGCGTTGATGAAATTGCGCTTCATGCAGGCGATGTCCCAGCTTTCGTCCGCGTCGGTGATGCAGCGGCCCGTGCGGGCGTTCCACTCGTGGCGGTTGACGCCGTTGATGACCAGGCGTTTGCCGTTGAAGCGAATCACCTTGTCCACGATCTCGATTTTGCGGAAGCCAAAGGGCTGGGGCACGATTTCCAGCAGCGCGCCGCCTTCGCCCAGCAGGCGCAGCTCCAGCGTGTAGAGCCTGGGATTGTGCGTATCCCACAGCGTCACCTCGCCCGGGACGGCCAGCTCCAGCGAGACGGCGTCGCCCGCGGCGGCCTCCGTTTCGCACAGCACGCGATCGCCGTCCAGCACCCGCGCACGCACCGTTGCCGCGCAGCCGCTGAGCTTCACATCGGCGCGGACGACGCCCGCACGCGTCTCAAGCGCCACCTCCGGGCGCACGAACAGATCCTCCACATGCGCCGCGGGCCTGGCCAGCAGGCGCACGCTGCGGAAGATACCGAAGAAGCGGAAGAAGTCCTGATCCTCCAGATAGGCGGCGGTGCTGCGCTTGTGCACCTCCACGCACAGGGTATTGCCCGTGTCGCGGACGGCGGCGGTCAGGTCGAACTCGGACGGGGTGAACGAGTCCTCGGCATAGCCCAGGAACTGCCCGTTCAGCCAGACGAACATCGCCTGCTCCACGCCCTCAAAGCGCACGCTCACGCGCTTGCCGCGCAGCGCCGGCTCCAGATCGAACCGGCAAACGTAGGAGCCGACGGGGTTGTAGTCCGCCCCGCTGAACTGCCCCTCCATGCGCGCGCCGGGCATGCCGGTGAGCGCGGGACGGCGGTAGAGCTTGCCCTCCCACGGGTACATGGTGTTGATGTAGTGCACCTTGTCGTAGCCTGCCAGCTCGATATGGCCGGGCACGGCGATGTCGCCAAAGGCGGAAAGGTCATAGCCCTCCTGCCAGAAATCCGCCGGGCGCGACGCGGTATTCTCCGAATAGGCGAATTTCCACACGCCGTCAAGCGTCTGGCACAGCGCCATCCGGCCGCCGGCGCACTCGGCCTCGGTCTCATAGTACAGGTGATCGCTGTGCGCATCGGCCTGGCCGACGCGGAACACGCGCGGATCGTCGAGCCAACTGATGTTGGGCTGCATGCGAAAGTCCCTCCCTTTGTGCAATGTTGCTGATCCTGCTGTTTCCATTATATCCCATCGATACAAGGCTGTAAAGGGCGAACTGTATGCTCGGCAAGGGCGTATAAACAAGCTGCCGCCGTGTAGTTGCAGCTACGACGGCGGCAATAGGTCTTCCAGTACAACTTCGCGAAAGCGGGTGACTGTGCGAGGCCCCATCCTCTTAACCCTATTGTACTACGGGACGGCGGACGCGTCAAGCGTCGGCCGTTCTTTTTGTGGCGGGCGGGTCAGTCGCAAAGGGGCGTTTTCGCCTTGACAGGCGCGCAGCGGCGCGGTATAATCAGGCCATCAGTAAAAACAAAAAACAAATTTGTTTTCACGTCTGCACCACCGTCATCGTCAAGGAGGCTTCTCCCGTGGGCTATATCACATTTGAAAACGTTTGCAAACACTATCAGACCGGCGACACCGTCGTCAAGGCGGTCGACAACGTCAGCTTCGAGATCGAGAAGGGCGAGTTCTGCGTGGTGCTCGGCCCGTCGGGCGCGGGCAAGACCACCGTGCTCAACCTGCTGGGCGGCATGGATAAGGCCACCAGCGGCCACATCACCGTCGGCGGCAAGGAGATCACCGGCCTGCGCGGGCCGCAGCTGACCGAGTACCGCCGCCACGACGTGGGCTTTGTCTTCCAGTTTTACAACCTGATGCCCAACCTCACTGCGCTGGAAAACGTGGAGCTGGCGCGCCAGGTCTGCCCCCGGCAGGCGCTCGATCCCCGCACGGTCATGGAGCAGGTGGGCCTGGGCGGACGGCTGAACAACTTCCCGGCGCAGCTCTCCGGCGGCGAGCAGCAGCGCGTGTCCATCGCGCGCGCGCTGTGCAAGAATCCCGCGCTGCTGCTGTGCGACGAGCCGACCGGCGCGCTCGATTCCAAGACCGGCGTGCAGGTGCTCTCGCTGCTCACCGAGGTCTGCCACACGCACGGCGCCACCGTCGTCATCATCACGCACAACGCGATGATCGCGCCGCTGGGCGACCGCGTCATCCGCATCAAGAACGGCGGCATCGAATCCATCGAGCGCTGCGAGCATCCCGCCCGCGTGGAGGACATCGCATGGTAAGGAAGAAAAGAAACACGCTGCGCACCAAGCTCTTTCGGGACATGGGGCGCGCGGCGATGCAGTTTCTCTCCATCATCGCGCTGTGCGCGCTGGGCACGTTCGCCTTCGCCGCGCTGGACGGCACCGCCCGCATGATGCGCACCACGCTGGACACCTACTTTGAGGATCAGCAGCTGGCCGATTTCTGGATCAGCACGCCCGAGGCTGACCGCACCGCGCTGGACAAGGTGCGCGCCATCCCCGGCGTGAAGACCGTGCGCGCCCGCGCCAGCGCCGAGCTGGACACCGCGCTGAGCGGCGACGTCTCCGTGTCCGTCACCGCGTACGACGGCGCGATGGACGTCAATATCCCGCTGCTGCGCGAGGGCAGCCTGCTCGACCCCAGCGACATGCGCGGCTGCCTGATCGAGGAGCGCTTTGCCATCGCGCAGGGCCTGTCGCTGGGCGACCGCCTGCCGGTCAAGCTGGGCGGGCAGGAGCTGAGCTTCGTCGTGCGGGGCATCTGCGTCAGCCCGGAGTACATCGTCGTCTCCGAGGGCATGGTCGCCGACCCGAGCGCCTACGGCTACATCCTGATCAACGCCAAGGCTCTGCCGCAGCTGCCGCTGCGCCAGATCGTCGTGCGCCTTGAGGACGGCACGGACGCAGACAGCGCGCGCGCCGCCATCGAAGCGGCGCTGCCCGACGCGCTGGTTGTCGACCGCAAGAGCCACATGAGCACCTCGCGCGCCAACAGCGACGCCGAGATGTTTGCCAACATGACCTACATCTTCCCGGTGCTGGCTTACGCCATCGCCGCGCTGATTGTGATGACCACGCTCTCGCGCATGATCGACAATCAGCGCCTGCAAATGGGCACGCTCAAGGCGCTGGGCTTCTCCGCCCGGCAGATCCGAAACCACTATCTGTCCTACGCGATCGTGCCCTCGCTGGTCGGCTCCACGCTGGGCACGCTGATCGGCCACTTCACGCTGCCGCCGTTTTTGTGGGATGTGCTCATCGCGCAGAACGAGATGCCCTATCAGCTCCATCCGCCGATCTCCACCCCGGCGTGGATCATGACGGGCCTGTCGGTGATCATGAGCATGGGCATCTGCCTGCTGTCCTACCGCAGCGCGGCGAAGGAGACGACAGCCTCCCTGCTGCGCCCCAAGCCCCCCAAGGACGGCAAGCGCATCCTGCTCGAGCGCATCACGCCGCTGTGGTCGCGCCTGTCGTTCAACGCCAAGATGATCGTGCGCAACCTCATGCGCAACAAGCTGCGCACGTTCATGTCGTTCATGGGCATCCTGTTCTGCACGATGCTGATCATCACCTCGCTGGGCCTTCAGGACTCCGTCACCCGCATCAGCCGCAACCACTACACCCGCCACCTGCGCTACGACCTGCGCGCCAACCTCAGCGGCGAAACCGGCACGGCGGAAAGCTATGAGCGCCGCCTGAACGCCGAGGCCGTGGAGTGCATCATGGAGCAGTCCGTCTCCCTGCGCGCGGACGGCGGCACGCGCACGGTGAGGCTCACCGTGCTGGGCGACAATCAGACCATGCAGTGCCTGGGCAAGGACGAGACGCTCGTTCCGCTTGAGACCGGCGGCGTCGCCGTCACCTACAAGCTGACCCGCACGCTGGGCATCGCCCTGGGCGACACCATCCGGCTCTATCTCCCCGGCGACGACGAGCCGATCGAAATGCAGGTC
>JBJEYK010000131.1:0-7132 GCA_051886775.1 Candidatus Ventricola sp.
TGGGCCTGCCACTCAAGCAGTTCATCGTCACCAAGAAGATCGCCCTCGCCAAGCAGCTGCTGGATGAGTCCTGCTCCGTGACGCAGGTATGCGAGCGGTGCGGCTTTGGGGATTACAGCAACTTCATCCGTACCTTCACCAAAACCGTGGGCATCTCTCCCCTGCAATGGCGCAAGCAAAATGAGGCGGCGCGCAGCCGGCACGGCAGCGCATGACGCCTGACCGTTCGGAGGCAGAAGAATAGCCCCTGCGAATTCACGCAGGGGCGTTCCTTTTGCCAGTCTGTCCCGGGCAGGCGATCACCAGAAGATCCACCAGCCGCCGGCGACCTTATCCAGATCCTCGTCGGAGATGGCCGTGCCGCCGGCGCTCTTGAGCGCCTTGAGATCGTCCATCGTCAGGTCATAGCCCGCCTCGCGGAGCCTGGCGAGCAGCTCCTCCGGGGATTTCGTCTCCTTCAGGGAGGCGGCAAACGCCTCGTCCTGCGCCATTTTCTCCTGATGCTTTCCAGCTTGTCCATATGTCCTTCTCCTTTTGTTCCGATGCTGTCCTTCCTGCCTTTGTTCCTTAACCGGCAGCCCTTGCAGGCTTCCCGCCGGTCGGCGCACGGCCCCCGCTGCTTCCCGTTTGGCAGGCCCCGGCTTCTGCTCAGGGCTTAACCATGTTCTCAGCAGATGACAAAGCCGCATCCTTTCATTTCGGCTCCGCACACCGAGCAGCTCATGCTGCTTGCGCTCGCACGCACCCGATAGCCGCACTGCGGGCAGACGAAGCTTCTGCGCTCCCCCTCGCCGCCGACTGCTGTGGCAAGCTCCTCGTCGGTCAGTTCGCGGCTTGCGCCCTCGTTTCTCTCCAATTTGTCTTCCATGGTGATTACTCCTTTTGCCTGGGCATACGCTCATTGTCTTATGTGCGGAGCTTCAATCGCTTGCCGCACCTGGGGCAATACGGGTTTGGGGGTCTCTTCTTAGTCGAGTAGCCGCAGGAAACGCACACATACCATACTTCGCCTGCTCCGCCCGCAGCCTCCGCAAGTTCCTCGTCGGTCAGTTCACGGTTCATCGTCTCGTTGTTCTCGATGTTGTTTTCCATCGCAGTCGCTCCTTTCGCCCACTGGGCTGTTTGTTCATCGCCCGGAGAATCCGCCGGTGTATGCCGGCGTCGCCCTCCGCGCGCTGCTGCTGTGTCTTACATTCCTTGATACGGCTGTGCAGGGTGTTTTGTGAAGCCCTTATGCCAGATTTTTTCGCAAATCGGCCAGCGCCAGAGAACAGATCTTGCGGACATTCGCCGGGCTGAGGCGCATCTTCTCCGCAATCTCCGCATGCCGCAGCCCGAAGTAGTAGTGCAGCATCACCACGTCCCGCTGCAGCGGCGTCAGCGCGTCCATGGCGTCCGCAAGCGCCTCCAGCATGCCGTCCATGCCGGCGGCCTGCTCCTGCGTCAGGTGCTCCTCATGCCCCTCCAGCGACAGCGGCGCATTCTGTCCCGCCTTCCAGTAGTCGATCACGGCGTTCCTGGTGATCACATAGATCCAGGTGGACAGGCTCCCGCGCCGGGCGTCGTAGCGCTCCAGGCCGGCGAAGGCCTTGACAAACACGTTCGCCGCGACATCCTCCGCGTCCGCAGGCGACACCCGGGCGCGGACATAGCGCAGCACCTTCGGGTGATACGCCCGATACATCTCCTCCTGGTCGATCATGCCCGGCTGTCCTTCCCGGGCGGTGTACGCCCCTTGTCCGGCTGCGGCTCGCCCGCCGCGGCAAGCTCCAGCTCGTCATCCGCAAGCGCCTGTCCCGCCGCCAGAACCCGCTGATACACGGCGTCAATCTGGCGCTGCAGCCGCGGATTCGCAGCAAACCGCTGATATTCAAACAATTCCTTCAGCGTATCCATCCTATCCCTCCATCCTCGTCCGCTTGCCGTACAAGGCCCTTCTCCCTCGTTGATACTGCCGCAGGGAGGGTTTTGTGAAGCGCTCATTCCGGGCTTTTCCCATCCAGCTGCTGGCGGACCACCAGCTCCGCGAAGAAGCCGCCGCGTCCGATCAGCTCGTCGTAGGCGCCGTCCTCCACGATTCTGCCCTCGTTGAGCACCAGAATGCGGTCGCAATGGCGGATGGTGGAGAGCCGGTGGGCGATCACGATGCGCGTGCACTTCAGCTGATCCAGCGACTGCGAAACGGTTTTCTGGGTGATGTTGTCCAGCGCGGAGGTGGCCTCGTCGAACATCAGGATTTTCGGCTTGGGCGCGATGGCCCGGGCGATCATCAGCCGCTGCCGCTGCCCGCCGGAGATGCCGCCGCCGCCCTCGGAGATCAGCGTGTGCATGCCCATGGGCATCCGGCGGATATCCTCGGCGATGCCCGCCATCTCCGCCGCCGCCCAGGCGTCGTCAAGCGTCAGCCACGGGGCGGAGATGGTGATGTTCGAGTAGATATCCCCCTGAAACAGCTTGCCGCTTTGCATGACCACGCCGATCCTCCGCCGCAGGGACTTGGAATCCAGCGTGTTCAGATCCTTGCCGTCGTAGTAGATCGCGCCCTTCTGGGGCTTTTCAAAGCCCAGGAGCAGGCGCATCAGCGTGGACTTTCCGCAGCCGGTGCTGCCGACGATGGCCACATACTGCCCCGGCCGGATCTTGAGGGACAGGTCGTCGATCACGTTGGGCATGTCCTGCGCGTATCGGAAGGAGACGTTGTTCATCTCGATGCCGCCGGATAGCCGGGTGACGACCCGCTTTGTGAGATCCACCTCGGGCGTCGCCTTCAGGATGGGATCGATCAGCTCCATCATCGGCTTGATCTGGGCAAACGAGGCGGCCATGCCGATCAGCGCGGCAAACGCGCCCATCACCATGCCATAGGCCGACTGGAACGCAAAGTAATCCGCCAGCGCAACGCCGGAGCGGATGGTGAAGGCGTAGATGACCAGCGTGCCCACCAGCGGGATGCACGCGGACACCACCTGGCTGAACTTGAGCAGGAACGGCGGCGCGTAGCTGTTCCGGGCCAGCGGCGTATAGGCCTTGGCCCACCGGGCAAACGCCCGCTTCTCCGCGCCGGCCATCTTGATCTTCTGCACGCCGGTCACCAGCGCGTAGGAAAGCCCGTATTCCTTCGCGCTCAGCTCCATGCCCTCGCGGGAAATGCGGGCCTTCACCAGGACGCTGACCAGCGAAAACAGCACGGTGAAGGCGATGACCACCAGCCCCGGAACGACCAGCGCGGCGCCATAGTGCACCATCGGCGTGATATAGACCAGCGAAAACACCGAGGTCAGGCCGATGGAAAGCACGGACTCCACCAGCGTGGTGCACAGGGTGCCGATATACTCCGTGCGGCTGGCCAGATCGCCCGCGCTGTACGCCTTGAAAAAGCTGGGCGGCAGCGACAGGAGGCGCGCCATGCCGGCCGCCTGAAAGGTGATGCGCATTTTGCCCATCAGCCGCTCCAGCACCAGGGCCTTGTACGCGCTGACAAGCACCTGCGACAGCTCCACGCACAGCAGAAAGGTGAACACGGAGAGCAGCAGCTGCACGCTGTCGCTGAGGATCACGCGCGAATAGATGATCTGGTTGATATACGGCGGCAGTAGACCGATCAGCGTCACGCCCAGCGTCGCCAGCGCCACCAGCACATAGTCCGACACGCGGGCCGCCTGCGCGATGTAGCCCAGCAGCGCCTTCATGCCGATGCTCTGCTGCGGCAGCGGCTTGTAAAAGCAGATCGCCTGGGTGTCGATGAGCTGGGCGGTCTTCCGGTTGAGGCGGATGCGCTTGCCGCTTCTGGCATCGTAGAAGGAATAGCCGGAAAACCCGTCCGGCAGCAGCGCCACGGCGCTGCCGTCCTCCCTGCGGGTGCCCAGCATGGCCCCGACGGCATCCCGGTACCACGCCCCCTCCAGCTCCACCGTGCGCCACATGATGCCGGCGGGGCGCATCAGGAATTCCAGCTGATCCGCCGCGGAGAAGATGTTGTCCGGCAGCTCCTGCGGCTTCACATGATAATAGCGCAGGATCTCGCCGATCGCGTTCTGGGTCAGCGCCCTGTCGTCGGCCAGCAGGTCGGCCAGCCGCCGTCCCATGATGACATCCGCCATGCCCGCAAAGGCGTCGGCGAATTCCTCGTCGTCATGCTCGATTCTCTGGCGGATCTGCTCGTCAAACCATCCCATGCGCCGATCCTCCTTTACTCATTGCTCACAAGCCTTGCGTAGGCGCCGCCCATGGCGTACAGCTCCTCGTGGGTGCCGCGCTCCGCCACCCTGCCGTGATCCAGCACGATGATCTCGTCGCAGTCCCGGATGGTGGAGAGCCGGTGCGCCACCACGATGCTGGTGATGCCGCGATCCTTGATCGAGCGGACCACATCGTATTCCGTCTTCGCGTCCAGCGCGGAGGTGGCCTCGTCCATGATGATAATGGTCGGATCCTGCGCCAGCACGCGCGCGATTTCCAGGCGCTGGCGCTGGCCGCCGGAGAGGTCGCGTCCCCCCTCGGTGAGCTTGTACTGATAGCCGCCGCTGCGCCGCATGATGTCCTCGTGAAGCTGCGCGTCGCGGGCGGCCAGAATGACCTCGAAATCCTCGATGGAGGTATCCCACATCCGGATGTTGTTGGCGATGGTGTCCTCAAAGAGGATGATGTCCTGATCCACCACGGACAGGGAGCCGGTGAACACGCTGCGGTTGATCTCCGAAATCGGCTTGCCGTCAAAGAGGATCTCGCCGCTCCAGGGCTGATACAGCCCCGAAATCAGCTTGGACAGCGTCGATTTGCCGCAGCCCGACGCGCCCACAAAGGCGACCCGCTGCCCCGGCTCCACCGTCATGCTGAAGTCCTCAATCAGCGGCGCGTCCAGCCGGGAATAGCCGAAGGTGACGTGCCGCAGCTCGATCCGCCCGCTGAGCTTGTCCAGGCTTTCCTCGGGCCTTAGCTCCTGCGTGTAGGCCACGTCCGTGGGATACTCCATCACGTCCTCGATGCGCTCCATGCTGGTGCGCATTTCCTGGAAGGTCTGCGTCGCCTCCACCATCGCCGAGGCAGGGGCCATAAACGAGGCGAGAAACCCGCTGAACGCGGAGATCATGCCAACCGTCCACTGCCCGCGCATGCACAGATACACGCTGCCCATCAGCACCAGGGTGTTGGCGAGCGTGGAAATCACCGTGGGAATCAGCCCCAGGTAGGCGTTCATGCGGGTGAACTTCACCCGGCCGGCATTGGCGCTGGCCTGATAGCCCGCCCACTTTTCAAAAAAGCCGTTCTCCGCGCCGGAGGCCTTGATGGACTCGATCATCTCGATCCCGGCCACGGTGGTGCCGGCCAGCTTTCCCTCGTCGCGGGAGGTCACGCGGGTCAGGTTCACCCGCTTTCGCGCAATCACCTGGGAGACCGCCAGGTTCAGCAGGATGGACGTCAGCCCCAGCACCGTCAGCGGCACGCTGTATCGCAGCATGACCATCAGATAGAATAGCATCATGAAGCGCTGAATCATCAGCGGGGCAAAGCTGGCGATCAGTGTATTCGCAATGGTGGCATTCTGCGCCTTGCGCCCCAGGACATCGCCCGCCATGCGCTGCGAGAAGAACTCCATCGGCAGGCGAAGCACGTGCCACATGTAGTCGGAATTGGAGACGACGGCGATCTTGCCGTCCGCCTTCAGGGTATACACCTTCTGAATCCAGGTGATGACAATCTGAATGATCACCAGCCCTGTCATGCCGGCGATGAACGGGAAATACCACTCCGGCCGCTTCCCGGTAAGCAGGTAATCCGCAAACACATTGGAAAAGCCCGGGGTGATCACGCCGATGAGCGATGTGATGGCCGTCGTGATAACCACCAGCGCGAAGGCCGCGCCGGTGCCTGCCAGCTTCTTGCGGGCGAAGCCCCAAAGGCTCTTGGGCTTGCCGCTGGGCACAAAGGCCTCGCCCGGCTCAAACATCAGGCACACGCCGGTAAACGCCTCGTCAAAGGTATCCATCGGGACCGTGTAGCTGCCCTTGGCCGGGTCATTGAGCACCGCCTTGTCGCCCCTGAAGCCGCAGAGCACCACAAAGTGATTGAAATTCCAGTGAATGATGCACGGGAAGCGCCCGCTCTCCTTCAGCGCCTCCGGCTCATAGCGATAGCCCTGCGCCTTCAGCCCGTAGCTCCTGGCTGCCTTCAGGATGTTGACCGCCTTGGCGCCGTCGCGGGAGACGCCGCAATCGGCGCGCACCTGCTCGAGCGGGATGTATTTGCCATAGTACGAAAGGATCATCGTCAGGGAGGCCGCGCCGCACTCCAGCGCTTCCAGCTGGATCACCACGGGGACCTTGGCAACCCCCTTGGTGACAGGCATCCTTGCGGACTTGTCTTTCATCGTCCGGCACCTCACTGGAGCACGAAGGAGATGGGGTGAATCGTCTCCACCGTGATCTCCGCCGGATACATGCCGTCGGCAAGCCCCGGAACCTCCGCCTCCGCCACATAGCAGAATTCATCGGGCGCCAGGCCGCTCAGGGACAGGAGATAGGGAGATTCCTCCAGCCGCACCGGCTGCGCGGAGACAGCCGTCACTGTGCCCTGCACGCCGCCCACGCTGACCGCCATGCCCGCCTGTACCTCCGCCGCGTTCTCCGCGCGGATATAGCAGAAGGCTCTGCCGCCCTCCGCCTGTGCGCCCGTCCTCACGCTGGACGGAATCGTGCCGAAAACGCCCCAGACGATTACGCCGATGAGCAGCAGGATGATCGCCCCCAGGATCAGCCACACGCCGGGACTCGCCACGCGGATGTATTCATTGAGCTGCTCCGGCGAGCGAAGCCGATCCACACTCGTCTTTCGGAATATCGTCTTATCCATCTGTGTATCCTCCCGTATTCGGTCGTATCGCGGGCAAGGAGGCGACAGCCGCAGCGCGAATCCGCGTCCCTCAGCATGGTCAGGCGCCCCGGTCTGCCGGCGCAATGCCTCAGAAAGCGAGCATCACGCTTCAATGGTGAGAAAATCCGAAAAGCCGGTCACGTCGAAGATCTCCATCACCATCTCGTTGGCATGGCGAATGCGCATTTCCCCCTGCCGGTTCATGACCTTCTGCGCGGAAAGCAGCACCCGCAGCCCGGAGGAGGAGATGTACTCCAGCCCC
>JBJEYK010000132.1:0-7120 GCA_051886775.1 Candidatus Ventricola sp.
GCCACGTCGCCGCTCAGGCCGCCGCAGCGGCGCTTGCGGATGATGTCGCCGCGCTCCACGTTGGCTGTGGTCATGAAGGTCGTGATCGAGTCAACGCAGTTCACGCTCGGCGCAACCGTCTGCACGGGGCACTCGGACTCCGGCTGATAGATCGGCAGCGGGGTGGAGGTGTACCAGGCAAACAGCTCCTTGGTGACCTTGCGGGCGTCGTCCGGCGCGCAGCACAGGCCGATCACGCCCGCAGCGCCGCCCAGCGCGCCGCACAGCGTGCCGGCGGTGTAGCCCTCCTTGCCGTTGGCAAACATCTCGGGCGGGATCATCGTGTACGGGAAGCCGACCTTCTTGCTCAGCTCCGCCAGCAGGCCCTTGGCCACGCCGTAGCAGCAGCCGTTCTCGAAGTAGCCCTCGTAGGCGATACGCTCAGCCTCGGCAGGATCCAGCTCGACGTACGGGAACGGATGCGCAGGAGCCTCGGGCGTGCCCTCGGCCACGGCAGCCGCGCCGAACGCGGGCATGGCGCCCAGCAGAGCGCTGCCGCCCAGCAGCAGCGTCGACCTCTTCAGAAATTCGCGGCGGGATTCCATCATATGATTCTTCCTCCTCATCATTCGCGCTGTCATGCAACGCCTTTTCAAGGAGGATTATACAATTATTGTCGATAGATGTCCAGCATCCCGTCCGTTTTTTGTGCACTTTTTCAATTCTCTGCCGACGCGGACGCCTTCCCGGCGTCGATACGTGGAAGGCCGGGGCGCGCCGGCATGGCGGATCGCCGACGTAGCCCGGCTCAGGACAATCGACACATCGGCGTCATCCGGGTGTCATTCTTTTGTCATAGAAAATTCGTACAATGGACCATACGGCGCTCGTCTCAGCGCGAGATGAAGAATACAGAAGAATGCGGGAGAGAAACACACCGATGCTGATTGATCTGCACAGTCACGTGCTTCCCGGCATTGACGATGGCGCAAGATGTCTGGAGGATGCCAGGAAAACGCTGCGGATGGCCAGGGCGCAGGGCTTTGGCGCCGTGGTGGCCACGCCGCATTTGCTTCCGAATGCGGAGCGCGGCTTTCGCGAGCGGGTACTGGCTTCCCTGCGGCAGCTGGAGCCGGAGGCCGAGCAGCTGGGCGTCCGCCTGTATCCGGGCATGGAGTGCTTCTATCATTCGGGGCTGCCGGCCATGCTGGAATCCGGCGAGGCGCTCACGCTCGCCGGAAGCCGCTATGCGCTCGTCGAGTTTGAGGAGCAGGTCAGCTTCCGGGCGCTCTGCTATGGCCTGAGCGCCGTATCCGAGTGCGGCTGTATCCCCATTCTCGCCCATTACGAGCGCTACCGCTGTCTGATGAGCCGGGCAAACCTGCGCGCGCTGAAGCAGGAGGGCGCGCTTCTTCAGATGAACTTCGACACGCTTCAGCGAAGGTACGGGCTTTTCGGGCACAACCCATTTCTGAAGCACATCCGAAACGGGTTGGTGGAATTCATGGGGTCGGATACGCATGGCACGCATTTCAGGCCGCTGCGCACGGGGCCGTCTGTGGCATGGCTCAGCAGCCACGGCTTCTTGGAAGCCATCAACAGGAACGCTGAAAGGGTTCTGAGGGATGAATACTGAACAGACAAGAACAACGCATATGGATTCGAAGGACATGGAGGACACCATCGACTTGCTGGAGGTCGCCAGGGTGCTGCTGGGGCGCTGGTATCTCATTGTGCTGGCGATGCTGCTTTTCGGCGGCGCGATGAGCGTCTACAACCTGTTTGTGGAGAAGCCCACATACAGCGCGGAGGCGCAGATCTACATTTCCAATTCCAGCTCGATCGTCAGCCTTCAGGAGGTGCAGCTCAGCGCCGCGCTGACGCAGGACTATTCCAGCATCCTGACCAGCCGAAGCGTGCTCAAGAAGGTGATCGCGGATCTCGGCCTTGACATGGATTACAGGCAGCTGGGCATGCTCGTCTCGGTGACAAATCCGAACGATACGCACATCCTGAAAATCAACGTCACCACCGACGAGCCGGAGCGCAGCGTGGCGATCGCCAATTCGCTCATCCGCTTCGGCGTGGACCGCATTTTCCGCATCGTCGGGCAGGAAACACCCTCGGTGATCGACTACGCGGAAAGCGACGCGGTCATCGTCAACAAAACAGGGCTTGTCAGGCACGCCGCGCTCGGCGCGCTGGCGGGCATGGTGCTGATGTGCGGCGTGATCATCCTGCATTTCCTGATGGACAACACCATCAAGGACGAGGACGACGTGCACAGGATTTCCCGCTACAACGTGCTTGCCGAGATCCCGGAGTACGACGAGGACACCCAAAGCCAGGGAGGAATGAACCGTGGAAGCCATTCATATTGAGCCGCAGCTCAAGCCGCTTGATTACCATGCCTGCGAAGCGATCAACATGCTGCGCGGCGCCGTCCAGATGGCGGGCTACAAGACCAACGTATTTGCCGTCACCAGCGCGCTGGCGCACGAGGGCAAATCCTCGCTGGCGTTCCGCCTGGCGCAAAGCCTTGCCGGGCTGGAGGGAAAGCGCGTTGTCTTTGTGGATTGCGACATCCGCAATTCCAGAATGAAAAAGCAGTACCGGATTACGCGCAAGACCGTCGGCCTGAGCGATTACCTGTGCAGCAACGCATCGGTCGAGGAAATCCTGTATCCGACCGGCAATCCGCAGCTGGATCTCATCTTCTGCGGCCGCAAGGCGCCCAACCCCAGCGAGCTGGTTTCCTGCGTGCTGATGGACGAGCTGCTCAAGCGCCTCAAGCAGACATATGACTATGTGATCGTCGACACGCCGCCGGTCAATCTGGTCGTGGATGCGACCATCATCGCGCCCAAATGCGATACCACGCTGATCGTTGTGGAGTGCGGCGTCACCGAGCAGCAGGAGCTTTCGCACGCCATCGACGCTCTGGAGCGCGCGAATGCGCGGATACTGGGGATCGTCCTCAATAAGGTGAATGGCAAGAACAATCGCTACGGCAAATATGGAAGGTACGCAAGGCGTTACGGCTACGGCAAATACGGCTACGGCAAATACGGCTACAAGCAATACGGCTACGGGGAGGAAAATTCGTGAAACGGCTGATGACGCTCCTTCTTCTCTGCCTTCTGCCGGGCCTGGCGTCCGCGCAGGGCTATCAGCTTGTCGAGTATCAGGGCGTTGCGTACGAGTATAACCCGACGATCACGACCATTCTGTACGCGGGCGTTGATTCCGACGGCCCGATGACGACCACGGACCGATACACCATCGCGCCGCGCGCGGATACGATCAATCTGATCATTCTGGACGGATACCACCAGACCATGCGCATCCTCTCGATCAGCCGGGATACCATGGCGGCCATCGATCGCTACACGATGGACGGCACCTGGCGCGACCAGTACGTTTCGCATCTGGGTTATGCCTATACCTATGGCGACGGAGGCCGGGTCAGCTGCGAAAACCTGGCAAGCGCGGTCTCCCGGCTGCTGGGCGGCGTGCCGATTCACGAGTACGTTGTGACGAACAAAAGCGGCATCGTCGCAGGCAACGCGCTGCTGGGCGGCGTGCAGGTGACTGTGCCCAACAACGACGTGGCCCATCTTCACCCGGAGCTGACGGCAGGGGCGACGGTGACGCTGACCGATGAAAATGTCCTCGACTACACGCTGTATCGCGACACCAGCATCCCCTATTCCAACAATGGCCGTCTGGCGCGTCAGGAGACGTTTATCAAGTCGTTTGTTTCCCGGATGAAGGCGCTTGTCGAGGCTGATCCGGAGGCTTTCTGGATCAGCGTGGAGGACAATGCCGATTCCATCCAGACGAGCATCACCCGCAGCCAATACCTCAGTCTTGCGCAGAAGCTGAGCAGCGTGTCCTTCGAGGCGCAGCGCTTCGATTATCTGAGCGGCCTGGATACGGACGACAACGAGCACGATGAGGTTCATATAGAGGCGGAGGATAACCTGCCGCTGATTCTGGACCTGTTCTATTTGGAAAGGTGATTGCCATGAAACGAGCCATGCCGCTTTGCATCGCGCTGTGCCTGTGCACGGTATCCGCCCTTGCCGCGCCGAGCATTTCGGCGCTTGACCAGCCAAGAGCGGTGGACATCCATTTCGAAGCCCTGAACGACGCGCTGCGGACGGAGCTGGAGGGCGATACGATATACACCAGCCGTGCGCTTGCAGCGCAGTATGACGACGCCATGGGCGCCATGATTGCGCTGGCGGAACAGACCTTCGAGGAAACCGGCACCAATGGGCATACGATCGCGCAAAGCATTCCGTCCGTGCAGCAGATCTTTGCCGGCGTCCAGGCCGGGGAGAACGAGGCGGAAGCGCAGCTTGATTGGGGCCGCCTCAAGCAGCTGACCTATTTGCAGGATTTCAAGCGCGAATCCACGGGCTGGCGCATCGTGCCGGGGGAAGCGCCCGGCCAGACGATTGAGCTGACGATCGACGGCTCCGAGGTGGTGAAGTCCGTCCGGAAGGAGGACTTCGTGATCATCCAGGTGAATCCGGAGACCGGCAGGCTCGCCTGCCTGCAAATGAAGGACTATGACCCGGAAACCGGCGCATTCGTGGTCGAATTCCCGAGCTTTGGCCCTTATATGATCACCCAGCTGATGTGATCCCGGCGCAGCCGCCCGTCGGGCGGGCATTTGAAATCGCCGCGGATCGGACGAGCTGCCGCCGGACAGGATAGGCAGTCGGCGCTGCGATACCGCGCTGCTGTTCAGGGCCAGGGCCGAAGCGCCCGTAGCCCAGGCGAAGGCCGGCCCATCGCTTTGCATTGCACCCGCCAAGGAGCGCGGGTGCATGTTTTTGCCATAAGGGGCTGCTGCAGGCTCGGTGTGCTCAAGAAAAAGGAGATATTGCGTCAGCCTGAGGGCTTTGCACGATCGCTCACAGGTCGCTGCCAAAGACCTCCCACTCGATCAGCGCCGGGAAGGCGGAGGGATCGTCGCTCTTTTGCATGCGCTCCAGCCGCAGCCAGCGGACGGTATGCCGCCCCAGCGGGATGCGCTGGCGATCCGCCGTCTTTTGCAGATCAAAGGCCAGCTCGCTGCCGTCGGACAGGACGACATGCCCGTGCGTCCAGTAGGCGTCGTGCGGGAAGTCCGCGCGCAGGGTCAGCGCCATCTCGTCGATCACCGCCTCGCAGCCCAGATCGAGCAGGCACCAGGCGTCCTCGCGCGCGCCGATCCCCCAGGACTGATACGGCCATTCGCCGTGATCGTCGTTGTGGCGCATGCCGTCGATCACGTTGCGCGCGGCGAAGCAGGATTCCCCGCGCGTCTCCACATTGGCGGTGCAGTGCGGGAAGAAGTCGGTCTCCCCGCGCAGATCCGCCGGGTTGCACGCCAGATTGCGCCGCGCGGCAATCTCCTCCTGCGTCATCGCGCGGGCGGTGACGATGTGCCGCGCGCCGGCGAACGCAGCCGGGCTGTACGCCAGGCGATGTTCGCCGCAGGGCACCGGCCAGGTCATCCTGCCGCCCGGCAGATAGACCTCGCCCGGCAGGATCGCGGCGTCCATCTGCACGATCAGGTGCGCCCGATCCGATTCGATGACGATCACGTCGCCCGGCTGATACACGCGATCCACGCGCAAAAGCGTCTCGTCCTCATGCGCGGCCTTGGCCAGCAGCGCGCCCTGCGCATCCCGAATGCTGATATGAATCATGCGCTCACCTCAGCCCTTCGCCATCCAGAGTCTTGCGTCCGTGCCGCGCAGCTTGCACAGCGCCTCCACGAAGAAGTAATCGCCGTACAGGATGTTCACATGCCGCCCCGCGCCGTCGTCGTGATAGGAGGCGGTGCACCTTTGCAGGATGCCGGGGGCTTCCTCGCTCCAGTCGGCGCACAGGTCGTAGAGCGCACGCAGCAGCCGCATCGCCGCGGCGCGGTACGTTTCGCCCTCCTCGCCGCCGACCAGCTGCGCAAGCTCCAGCAGGCCGCAGGCCGCGCACGCGCCCGCGATGTTGTCGATGCGCTCCTCGTCCTTCGGCTGGCAGAAATCGCTGTCCGTCAGGCCGTCCTCGCGGATATGGGCGATGAAGTACTTCGCGCAGCGGCGCGCCGTGTCCAGGTAACGCTGCTCGCCCGTGTTGATCGCGCTGAGCGTGAAGCCATACAGCGCCCAGGCCTGGCCGCGGCTCCAGCTGGAGCCTTCGCAGTAGCCCTGGCCCGCCGGGCGGGCGACGACCTTGCCCGTCTCCGGGTCGAAGATGGCGATGTGGCAGCTGCTGCCGTCCTCGCGCAGGAATTCGCGGATGGTGGTGTCGGCGTGGATGCGCGCAATCTTGGCAAAGCGCGGGTCGCCGGTCTGCTCGCTGGCCCAGTAGAGCAGCGACAGGTTCATCATGCAGTCGATGATGGCATAGCCCGCGCGCTCGCGCTGCGGCCACGCGCGGATGAAGCCCTCCGGGTTGAAGCGCCCGGCCAGGATCGTCGCGGCGTGCAGGGTGTCGGTCAGCGCCTGCGCATCGCCCGTGAGGCGGTGATGCGCGCCGGCGGCAACCGCAAGGGCCTCTTCTCCCGGGACAGGCAGCCCAAGCTCGCCGCGCATGTGCTGCGCCGCCGCTGGGCGAAAAAATAGCCGTGCGCGCCGCTGAAAACGCCGCACAGGCGGAGTTTCCGAGCCGCATCGGCAAGTGACAAAACAGGAGAAACATTGTATAATGCAACTGAACGCCGTACAGGAACAGTACGAGATCAACATGCATCGGAGGGATTTCCAGATGAAAAAAAGCCAGAAGCTTCTCCTCTGCCTCGCCTTGGCCTTGGCCATGCTGCCCATGACAGCAAACGCCGCAGCCGAGAATCGGAGCGTCTCTGTGAGCGAAACCGCAGCGATTCCGGAAAACAAAGCGCCGGAAGCCGAGGCTGTCGCCAATCAAATGAAGGACTACTACCTCAGCGAAACCGGGCCGCAGGGAAACACGTTCTATGCTTCAGGCGTCTCAGCCATGGCGCTGCCTGAAACGGACGTGCCGGGAAGCAGCCGTCTTGTGGAGGTGCCGCTCTACCGGCAGAGCCACAATTTTACCTGTGGCGTGGCCTGCGTTGCATCTGTTTTGCGCTATGCAGGGTATGATTTTGACACCAGAGAGGATCGAT
>JBJEYK010000133.1:0-7116 GCA_051886775.1 Candidatus Ventricola sp.
ACTTCGAGCTGGACGGCTTCCGCGCGCTGTACGCGCTGGTGGGCGGCGTGATGTGGCTGGCGACCTCGATGCTCAGCCGCGAGTACTTCGCCCATCACTATCGCAACCGCAACCGCTACTATCTGTTCTTCCTGATGACGCTGGGCGCGACGGTGGGCGTGTTCCTGTCCGCCGACTTTTTCACCACGTTCGTGTTCTTCGAGATCATGTCGTTTACGTCCTACACCTGGGTCGCGCACGACGAGACCCCGGGCGCGCTGCGCGCGGCGGAGACGTATCTGGCTGTGGCGGTCATCGGCGGCATGGTGATGCTGGTGGGCCTGTTCCTCTTGCAGACCACGCTGGGCACGCTGGCCATCAGCGAGCTGTACGACGCGGCGGCTGCCTGCCCGCGCAGGGGCGTCATCTGGGCGGCGAGCCTGTGCATCCTCTTTGGCTTCGGCGCGAAGGCGGGCATGTTCCCGCTGCACATCTGGCTGCCCAAGGCGCATCCGGTGGCTCCCGCCCCGGCCAGCGCGCTGCTCTCCGGCATCCTGACCAAGTCCGGCGTGTTCGGCGTGATCGTCGTCTCGGCGAACATCTTCCGCGGCAGCGCGGCCTGGGGCAACCTGTTGCTGATCCTGGCGCTGATCACGATGCTCGGCGGCGCGGTGCTGGCGGTGTTCTCGGTGAACCTCAAGCGCACGCTGGCGTGCTCGTCGATGTCGCAGATCGGCTTCATCCTCACCGGCATCGCGATGAGCTGCCTGCTCGGCCACGAAAACGCGCTGGCTGCGCGCGGCGCGCTGCTGTACATGGTCAATCACTCGCTGTTCAAGCTGATTCTGTTCATGGCGGCGGGCGTGGTCTACATGAACCTGCATAAGCTCAACCTCAACGACGTGCGCGGCTTTGGCCGCGGCAAGCCCCTGCTGCACCTCGCGTTCCTGATGGGCGCGGTCGGCCTGATGGGCGTGCCGGGCTTCTCGGGCTATGTCTCCAAGACGCTGATCCACGAGGGCATCGTCGAGTATGTGCACCTGCTGGCGCACGAGGGGCAGACGGCCTCCTGCGCGCTGTACACCGTGGCGGAGTGGATCTACCTCTTTTCCGGCGGCCTGACCGGCGCGTATATGATCAAGCTCTACATCTGCCTGTTCTGGCAGAAGCACCCGACGGAGCAGCTGTTCTACGACGCGGAGAACCGCACCTACATGCGCGGCCTGTCCGCGCTGGCGCTGACGGCGAGCGCGCTGCTGGTGCCCGTGCTGGGCATGACGCCGAACCTCACCATGGACGCGATTGCGGACTTCGCCGGCGGCTTCCTGCACGCGGGAACGCCGGAGCATGCCGTGCACTACTTCTCGCTGGCCAACCTCAAGGGCGCCGGCATCTCGCTGGCCATCGGGCTGATCGTCTATCTGGCGTTCATCCGCCCCGTGCTCACGCGCGAGGAGGACGGCGTGCGCGTGTATGTCGATGCCTGGCCGGCCTGGCTGGACATCGAGGAGCGCGCGTATCGCCCGCTGATCGGCGGTTTGCTGAGCCTGGGCGGGCTGGCCGCGCAGATCGGCAACGAGGAAAAGCTCGAGAATCGCGTCTACTGGCCTGCGCTGCGCGTGCTGTCCTTCGCCGGCGCGGTGATCAGCAAGGCGCTGGGCGACGTGTTCGATGAGATTGCGCTGCTCTTTACGCGCACGGTGCTGGCGATGCGCCGCAACATCGAGAGGATCCACGTGGGCAACGTGCTGACCGACGCGGCGGGCGGCCTGGCCGACAGCCTGGCCGAGCTGCTCAACCGCACGCTGCGGCGCGACCAGCCCGTCGAGCACCACTACACCGGCACCTTCGCCGGACTGTGGGACGGCATGATCCACGCCATGCGCCGGGTGACGCACACGATGAGCTACGGCCTGCTGCTCTTTGGTCTGGGGCTGTGCGTGACGCTGATCTATTTGCTGATGTATTGATCCGAGAGCCGGGCGCTTTGCCCGGCCTTTTTTGAAGGGAGAGTCGTAACGATGCAGGGATTGCTGGAGCGCATGCGCCCGTACGCGGCGCAGCTGATTGCCGAGCGTCGCATGCTGCACGCGCATCCGGAGCTGTCCGGGCAGGAGACGCGCACGATGGCGACTATCGCCGGGGCGATGCGCGCGATGGGGCTGACGGTGCGGGAGGCGCCGCAGGGCGGCGTGATCGGCGTGTTGGACGGACGGGAGGACGGCCCGTGCGTGCTGCTGCGCGCGGATTGCGACGCGCTGCCCATTGAGGAAAGCCCGCAGAACCTGTCCTGCGCGCGCGCCTGCGTGTCCGAGGTGCCGGGCGTGATGCACGCCTGCGGGCACGACGCGCACATGGCCATGCTGCTGTGCGCGGCGCGGACGCTGAGCGCCATGCGGGATGAGCTGGCGGGGCGCGTGCTGTTCGTGTTCGAGCGGGGCGAGGAGCAGGGCGGCAGGGGCTGTCTGGAGCACCTGCTGCCGGTGATCGACGCGAATTATCATGTGGACGCCTGCTATGCCACGCATGTGCGCTGGGACATCCCGGCGGGGAAGCTGGCGGTGCGCCCCGGCGCGGTGATGGCGGGCGCGTTCGGCTTTGACATGACGATCCATGGGCGCGGCGGCCACGGCTCCCGGCCCGACCTGGCGGCCAGCCCGGTGGACTGCTTCTGTGCGCTGCACCAGCAGCTCAGTGCCCTGCGCATGCGCGTGGTCGCGCCGGATCAGGTGCTGACGTATTCGCTGGGGCTGGTGCACGCGGGCGAGCAGCGCAACGTCATCCCCGGCGAGCTGCGCTTTGCCGGCACCGTGCGCACGTTCGACACGGCGCACGCGGGGGAGCGCTTTGCCCGGGAGATGCGCGCGGTCATCGATCACACCTGCGTTGCACACGGCTGCGGCTATACGCTGACGCACTTCTCGCGCCCGCTGTACGAGGCGGCGAATCATCCGGCGGCTGCGGCGCTGGCGCGCGAGGCGATTGCCGGCGCGCTGGGGGAGGACGCGCTGACAGATTGCGCGCCCTGGATGGCCTCGGAGACGATGAGCGCGTACCTCCGGCTCTGGCCGGGCGTGCTCACGTTCACCGGCATCGCCAATGCGCAAAAGGGCTGCGGCGCGAACCACCACACGCCCGCGTTTGACCTGGACGAGGATGCGCTGCTGCCCGGCGCGGCGGCGGCCTGCGCCTATGCGCTGGAGACGCTGCGCCGCCGCCCGGCATATGCCTTCCGGCGGGAGATCGTGTCGATGGACGACCTGGTCAGTCGGTCGATTTGAGCCGCGCGGCAAACGCCGCCTTGAGAAACCGCCCGACCTGTGCTATAATAAACCGATACGCTGTGCCACGCCTCCGGGCCGTCCGCGAAAGGTGCGGACAAGCCGGAGCGCGAAGAAAAATATCGTCAGGATAAAGGAGATTGGAGTTCAGATGAAGCTAGGCGTCGTCGGTCTGCCGAATGTCGGCAAATCCACCCTGTTCAATGCGATCACCAAGGCCGGTGCGGAGGCGGCCAACTACCCCTTCTGCACCATCGAGCCGAACACCGGCATGGTCGCCGTGCCGGACGAGCGGCTGGACAAGCTCGCCGCCATGTACAGCCCCAAGAAGAAGACCCCGGCGGTCATCGAGTTCGTCGACATCGCGGGCCTGGTCAAGGGCGCCAGCCACGGCGAGGGCCTGGGCAACAAGTTCCTCTCGCACATCCGCGAGTGCGAGGCGATCGTGCATGTGGTGCGCTGCTTCGAGGACGCGGACATCATCCGCCACGCCGACAGCCTGAATCCCCGCCACGACATCGAGACGATCAACCTCGAGCTGATCGCCGCTGACCGTGAGACGGTGGCCAAGCGCGCCGAACGCGCGACCAAAATGTTCAAGACCGGCGAAAAGCGCTTTGCCGAGGAGAGCGAGGTGGGCAACAAGCTGCTCGCCCATCTGGACAATCTGCAGCCCGCGCGCACCTGCCCGCTGACCGAGAAGGAGCGCGAGATTGTGAGCGACTGGTTCCTGCTGACGACCAAGCCCGTCATCTATGCCTGCAACATCAAGGAGGACGACCTGGGAAGGGACGAGGACAGCATCCCCGGCGTGGCCGACGTCAAGGAAATCGCCGCCGAGGAAAACGCCAAGGTGCTCGTCATCTCCGCGAAGATCGAGGAGGATATCGCGCAGATGGACGACGAGGAGAAGGCCATGTTCCTGGAGGAGCTGGGCATCGGCAGGAGCGGCCTGGATCGCCTGATCGCTGAGTGCTACGACCTGCTGGGCCTGATCTCCTTCCTGACGGCGGGCAGCGACGAGTGCCGCGCCTGGACGATCCGCAAGGGCACCAAGGCGCCGCAGGCCGCCGGCAAGATCCACAGCGACTTCGAGCGCGGCTTCATCCGCGCGGAGATCGTCGCCTTTGCCGACCTGGAGGCGAACGGCACCATGCTCGCCTGCCGCGAGAAGGGGCTTGTCCGCAGCGAGGGCAAGGAGTATGTGATGCAGGACGGCGACGTGACGCTGTTCCGCTTCAACGTGTGAGCACGGGCCGGTTTTGTTAGGTTCTTCGTACACATCTGGAGCATATTGTGGCAAAAATGACATAATCTGTTTCCTTTCCATAAAATTGTGCGGCGCGTAAAAAAACGCGCCGCACAAGCTTTACATCCTCACAGCAGCGTGATAAAATAAATAAATCACAAAGTCAATTTGTTTCCGGAGGTGTATCACATGGACAAGGGCATGACGCGCAGGGACTTTATCAGGACGGCTGCGGTGGGCGCGGCCGGCGCGGCGGCGGTGAGCATGATGGGCCCGGCGGCCTCCGTCGCCAAGGCGGAGGAGCAGGGCTTTGAGGGCCGCGCGAAGTTTGCGGGCGTGCACAATGTGCGCCGCATCAGCGACGATCTGGTCTACCTGGGTGCGAGCGACCGGCGCATCGAGCTGTTTGAAAACGTGTATCCCATCCCGCGGGGCGTCTCCTACAACGCCTACCTGCTGCTGGACGAGAAGACCGTGCTCTTTGACACGGTGGACCGCTCCGTCTCCGGCCAGTTCTTCGAGAACCTCGCCTTCGCGCTGAATGGCCGCAAGCTGGATTACCTCGTCATCAACCACATGGAGCCGGATCACTGCTCCGCCGTCAGCGAGGTGATGACCCGCTATCCGGAGGTCAAGCTGATCTACTCCGCCACTGCGGCGAAGATCATCGAGCAGTTCTTCGGCTTTGACCCCGCCAAGCACGGCTATGCCGTCGACGAGGGCATGGAGCTGGCCACCGGCCGCCACAAGCTGATCTTCGTCATGGCGCCGATGGTGCACTGGCCGGAGGTCATGATGACCTACGACGCCACGGACAAGGTGCTCTTCTCCGCCGACGCGTTCGGCACGTTCGGCGCGCTGGACGGCAACCTCTTTGCCGACGAGGTGAACTTCGAGACCGAGTGGCTGCCCGACGCCCGCCGCTACTACTGCAACATCGTGGGCAAGTACGGCGCGCAGGTGCAGGCGGTGCTGGCCAAGGCCGGCACGATCGACATTCAGACCATCTGCCCGCTGCACGGCCCGGTCTGGCGCGAGAACCTGGGCTGGATCCTGGACAAGTATGCCAAGTGGAGCAGCTACACGCCGGAGGACGAGCAGGGCGTGATGGTGGTCTACGGCTCTGTCTACGGCGGCACGGAGAACGCGGCGAACGTCGTCGCGAGCCGTCTGTCCGAGGGCGGGGTGCGCAACGTGCGCGTCTACGACGTCTCCAAGACGCATGGCAGCGAGCTGATCGCCGAGGCGTTCCGCTGCAGCACCATCGTGCTGGCGTCCATCACCTACAATATGGACATCTTCACCCCGATGAAGAACTTCATCGCCGATCTCGCCGCGCACAATGTGCAGGCCCGCAAGGTCGCCCTCATCGAGAACGGCAGCTGGTCGCCGGTGTCCGCCTCCCTGATGCAGGATCGCCTTGCGCAGATGAAGGACATGCAGCTCATCGGCAGCCCCGTCACCGTACGCTCCACCACCAATGAGGAGAGCCTCGCGCAGCTGCAGGCGCTGGCCGACGAGGTGCTCGCCTCCGTGCAGGGCGGCGTGGTCATCGCCGCGGCGCCGGAGGCGGCGGCGGAGAAGTGGGTCTGCTCGGTGTGCGGCTATGTGCACGAGGGCCCGCTCCCGGAGGACTACAAGTGCCCGCTGTGCGGCGTCGGCGCGGACAAGTTCGTCAAGGGCTGACGAGCGCGATGCAAGGCTGCTGCCTTTGCAGCGAATATTCAAGGGGCGAACGGCTGTAAAGCCGCCCGCCCCTCTCTTTTTGTGCTTACTTCTTGTCGTAGGAGCCGCACATGCTCTCGTCGCACTTGCCGGAGTGGCAGTTGCAGTTCGGGCGCACGTCGATGGCCTCCAGCTGACAGGCGTTCGTGCCGCTGTGATGGCGGCAGGAAGACACGGAGCAGTGAATGGTCTGGTTCATGCTTGTTCCCTCCATCCTCATGATTTGAGCCGAAGCCCGGCATTATGATGCCCGCATCCGGGCGAATCATACATGGCGCATTGCAAAGCGGCGCAATCCGGGCTATAATGAAGCGGAAGGCTGCGGCGTTTGCCGCACAATCAAAGCGCTAAAGGAGAAATCTGCCATGAGATATACGACACTGGGGAAGACCGGCCTGCGCGTTTCGGCAGTCGGCTTCGGCGGCATCCCGATTCAGAGGGTGGACGTGTCCACCGTTCGCGCGCTGATGGAGCGCCTGTGCTGGGAGGGCGTCAACTACATCGACACCGCGCGCGGCTACACGGTCAGCGAGGCGTATCTGGGCGAGGCGCTCGAGGGCCTGCGCGACCGGTTTGTGCTGGCAACCAAGTCCATGTCCCGAACGCGCGAGGCGATGGAAAGGGACATTGAGACGAGCCTGGCCAACCTGCGCACGGACGTGATCGACCTGTATCAGATTCACAATCCCTCGATCGCGGAGCTGGAGCGCGTGATTGCCCCGGGCGGCGCGCTGGAGGCGCTGCAGGAGGCGAAGGCCGCCGGGAGGATCCGTCACCTGGGCGTCACGGCGCACACCGCAGCCGTCTTCGAGCGCGCGCTGGAGCTGGACTGGGTGGAGACGATCATGTTCCCCTACAACATCGTGGAGACGCAGGGCGAGG
>JBJEYK010000134.1:0-7052 GCA_051886775.1 Candidatus Ventricola sp.
AAGGGCCTGCATCTGAACATGATCCACAGCGTGGACCGCCCGTTCCATGAAATGATGCTGGGGCTGGAAAGCTTTATCCCCATGTACATGACCGGGCAGATTTCGCCCTACTATCTCCCCGGCATGCAGCCCGGCGTATTTCGCCGCATGCTGTGGGTTTCCGGGGCGGCGGCCTTGCAGGGCGATTGCATGGACGGGCATATCGGCGATGGCAGAATGTATCTGACCCACCGGAAAAGCGATGTTGCCCAGTATCAGAAGCAGGCGGGGCAGCTGCTCAGGCGGGCCTCTCCCCTGATGGAGATTTATGGCGCGGACAGAAAAGAGGCGTTCGCACGCTTTTTGCAGGCGGACAGTGCGCAAACCGGCCGGCGTCACGCAGTTCTCTCATCGCTTCCGCTCTACACCCTCGGCGACGCGCTGGCGAAGCGGATTCTGAGCCGCAGCGGGGTTTTGGATCAGGCTGCGATTCTTGACCACATTCACGCCGAACGGGAGAGAGTGGAGCGCATCCTTGAGCACAGCACGGTGTCGGACGACCTGCCCGCCATCGGGCAGGAGGAATTCAGCCGGTATCCGATGGGGCTGTCCCTGGCGGGGATGTTTTATCCCCGTGATCTTCCGCTGACCTATCCGGAATATCAGGAATACCTGAATGCGTGCGACGCCTTTGCCCGGACGCACCCCGGGTATACCTGCCGCCGGGAGTCCAACCCGCCCTTCAGAAACATCCAGATCTCCATTGTGGAGGGCAGCAGGGTGATGGTCACAAAGAGCAAATCCCCCGTGATCCATTTCGTCATCCGGCATCCGAAGATGTGCGATGCGATTGAAAACATGGTTCTGCCCGTCATCGAGTCCACGACAGAGGAAAGGAGCGCAAAGCCATGAAAATCCATGCCTATACCTGTCCCTCCTGCGGCGCGCCGCTGGATGTGAGCTTCGACACCACCTTTACCCGCTGCTCCAGCTGCGGCTGCAGGGTGCATATTTCCTATGAAGGGGAGGCGGCGCCCAGAAACCCCGATCTGCGGCAGTTTACGGCGCCGGATACCGGAGCGCCTTTAGCCAGCGCCGTGGTTCCCCCGGATTATGAGCTGAAGGGCGTCCTGAACGCCCAATGGCAAAGCGACACAGTTCCCTTCACCACCACCGTGCAGGCGATCAGCCCCGATCATTCCACCGTGCTGCTGTCTTCCTCGCGGGAGATGTTTGAGGACTATGTCAATCCGATGCAGAAAAGGATGATCGCCTCCGTACCGGGCACGATCAAGACCGGGCTGCGTGACTTTATGGAGCCGGAGGCCTACCTTGAGCAGTATGCCCGGCAGACGCTGGGGGTGCCGGTGACCCCTGTGGCCAGGGCGGCGCTGCCCAGCCTGTTCGGCAGAAGCCTGCAGGCGGAGCGGAATGCGCTGCAAGCCTTCTTTCAGGCGCACTGCATCAACATCAACGTGCGCATGGAGGCGGCCAATGTGGTCTGCGACGCGATCCTGATGAAGTTCACCGCCCGGCTCGGCAATCGCAACGTCGTGGTTCTGGCGGGCGCGGACTGGCAGGGCGTGGAATACTTCGACGCCAACCGGGGCTTTACTGCCACGATGAATCCCTTCGGCAATCCTTTCCCCGCCGGCGGTGGGGAACAGCCCAAGGGCTTCTTTCAGTGGTGGTTGCAGGGCGGCGTCATCGGGCAGATGCAGCGCAACAGGAACGCCGCCCGTCAGGCGCAGCAGCAACAGGCGCAGCAGCAGTCCCAGCAGCGCAAGCAGTCTTCCGGCCCCATCCCGCTCGGGCACGCCAGGGAATACGGCAGGCATGTGGACGTCATCCAGTGGGGCAGCAAGCGGCGGTATCTGCTGCTGACCCCTGCGGAAAAGGAAAAGGAAGCGACGGACATCTTCCTGCGGTTCGTCGGGAGCCTGACGCCTGATCCCGCGCTTGAGAAGCAGGAGGACGCGCTGGTGGAGCAGATGTTCAGGTCGCGCGTCATGGAGGCGCAGGGCTATGCCCAGCAGGCCCGGATGATGCAGATGCAGGCCATGCAGCGCCAGATGGAGGTGTCCCGGCAGATCGCGCGGGACAGCGCCGAAATCTCCGCCGGCATCATGGATTCGTGGGAGAAGCGCAGCGCCTCCCAGAGCCGGACGAGCGCCGGCTGGTCCGAGGCAGTTCGCGGCGTCAACACATACGCCGCGCCCTCCGGGAAAACGGTGGAGTTCGATGTGACGGCGGATCACGTGTACCAGAACCGCTACGGCGATACCATCGGCGTATCCGGCAGCGCGGTGGACCCGGAGGTGGCCGCAAGGCTTGACTGGACGGAGCTGAACCGGAAATAACCCGTCCTCAGACAAATAGGAAGGTGGAATGCGCATGCTCTTTGTCCAAATACTCTGGATCCTTGCCGTGATTGCCTTTGCCGCAAGCGCAGTCCTGCTCCTCGGCGGCCTGATTCCATCCGGCGCAGGCGTTTCCTTCATCGGCAAGGCCGCGGGCTTTTGCGCGCACACCCGGAAAGGCGCGCTGATCGGGCTGCTCGTTTCCCTCGCAGTCCTCCTGATCGCTTATCCCCGTGCGGAAAAGGGGCCCGGCCTGCCGTCCCCGTCGATGACGACCATCGGGGCGTTCAGCGAGGAGCTTGCGGCGCTCGCGGACAGGACGCCCACCGCGCTTGTCTATACCGAGTCCATCGGCGCGCCGGGCACCTTCACCGTGACCGTGGACGATCCCGCCGTCGTCCGGCAGGCGCTGGGCACCATCCTGCGCACCCCTGTCAGCCGGAAGGGCTGTCAGGTGGACATGGCGCAGCTGCAATACGAGGAGTACCGCTTCATTTTCGGCGAGGAAGCCTACACCTTCGGCTTCCTCCCGCACAGCTACTTCTGCTATGATGGTCAGGACTACGAGCTGGGCGGAAACCAGCTGGACAGGGTGTGCAGCCTCGTGCATGAATGGGCTGCGCAGCAGGAGGAGCGGATGAAGCCGCAGTCGAAGTGGTATGGCGAGGACGCCGTGCTTGAGACGCGCTTTGTGGACAATGGGGATGAGGCGCGCTCCGTGACCGAGCTGACCCTCACGGCAGGGGGGAAGACCCTCACCGGGATCATCGAGGGCGCGTACGACGTGCTGTCCGTGGAGAAGCAGCCGGATGGGTATGTGATTTCCTATACCTATGGGGACTTCTACAGCCACGATGCGGTTCGCAGCAGCCGCCTCACCGTGGAAAACGGGAAATTGATCATCGCCGGCCTGGCGCAGTAAGGCCTTCATCCAAATGAAAGAAGGAGATTCGAATATGGAAAAGCCCGACGCTCACAAGACATTCTGGGAAACGTACCGCGCGTACAGCCTGCTGCTGCTGTTCCCTGCGCTGCTGATGTTTGCGCTCAGCCTGATGATCTATACGGGGGACGACCCGGAGTTCTATGACCGGCAGACCAATGGGTTTGTCACCTCCTGCACGGATGTCACGCGCAGGTCAATGGCCAGATCGGAAAACGGCGGGCCCATCCTGAGCTTTCAGATTGAGGCGGACTATGAGGTGGACGGCGTCACCTACACCTGCCGGGAGACCTGGGGCTCCCCCGAAAAGGTTGGCTCCGTGATCACGATTTCCTACAACTCCGCCAAGCCCTCGGCCAGCACGATGATTGAGGATCCCGCTGGGTCGAAATCACGCATCGGGATGCTGACGGTCATCTCAGGCATCGCGCTGCTGTTCATCCTGTTTCCTCTGGTTACGGGAAAGGGACGCAAGCCGAAGGACAAGCAGGCAAAGCCGGAAGGCTGAAGCGGCTGTGCGCCGGCACGTGACGATGAACGGGGCGCATTCGGCTGCGTCCTCATCGGCGTGCGATTCGAAGCCCAAAAATGCCTCCCTGCGCCTGATCGACAGCGGTCGTCAAGCACAGGGAGGCATTTTTATGCCAAACAATATTGAGACGGCTCCGGCGCGGGCGGGTTACTCCTCCGGCCCGAACGGATACGACGCGTGCATCACCTGCACAAGCAGGCCGTCGCGGAACGAAGCGATGGTGTTGTACGGATTCATCTGTGCACCGCCATCCGCCTCAAGCATCCGGATGAACTCGCTCGCTGTGCAGTGCAGTTGATCGTCCGCTTCCACGCTCAGGTAGACAAACGCATCGGGCAGCGGCAGCCAGACCTTCACCGTCCCGACATAGGTGCAGGGAATCCAGTCGTTGACGAGCGCGCAATAGTTCTCGCCGGACGGAATCAAAGCGATATAGCCGTCATACCCCTCGATCGTGCGGATTTCCAGCATGCCCTCCTCATACTCAATCACAGAGTCGACCTGCAGCAGAGCGCCGTTGACCACGATGACGTCGCCGGCGGCCAGGGCCTGTACGGCGTCGCTGGGATACTGATCCTGCTCATACATCTCCATGGCGAAGTATCCGCCCGCGTTGATGTGATCGGCCTCGGTGATTCTGACGCAATAATCGGCATCCGCCGTCGACAGCTCGCCCGGCTCCATGGGAGCAAGCAGCTGAGCCTGCGCCGCGGCGGCCATCATCAGGCATGTCAGACAGAGAATCACGGACAACAGCTTTTTCATGAAGCACCCTCCTGTTCTTGTCGATCGGAAATCATGGCAAGCCGGACAGCATAGCTGCCGGCAGGAACCGCTTCCCTGCACACAGATGCGCCGCGCCTTCATCCCTGCAAATCCAGCTCCCGTTTGACTATACTGCAAAGCGATCCGGGCGTCAATTTGATATGCTCGAATACGTATTGAAAGGATCGCCCGCAAACAGGCCATCGCATATGGCGGCCCTTGCATCTGCGGCGGGAGCAGCTACTTCCCGGCGGGAGGGGCGTCCGCAAAAACGCATGGCGGAGCGCAGTCAGTTGCATAATTCGTCAGATGTCCTGCGGCATACGGCTGTATACGGGTGTTTTTACCGATAATTATTTCAATTTTCTGTCAAACCGGGGTTGTATTTCTCCGGATAATTCTGTATAATGCTCATATCACTCTTTAAGGAGGCATCCCCGGATGAAAAAGATTCTTGCACTGGCTCTTGTTCTTGCGATGTCCATGATGGCGGTCGCCGCTGTGGCGGAAACCGTGAAGATCGGCGTGTTTGAGCCGGCGTCCGGCGACAACGGCGCGGGCGGCAAGCAGGAGGTCATCGGCATCGAATATGCCAATTCCCTGGTGCCCACCGTCGAGATCGGCGGCAAGACCTACGATGTCGAGCTGGTCATCGTCGACAACCAGTCCGCGACCGACAAGGCCGTCTCCGCGGCTCAGGAGCTTGTTGACGCCGGCGTCAGCATCGTCCTCGGCTCCTATGGCTCCGGCGTGTCCATGGCCGGCGGCGAGGTGTTCGCCGAGGCCGAGATCCCGGCCATCGGCTGCTCCTGCACCAACCCGGGCGTCACGTCCCTGTGCGACTACTACTGGCGCGTCTGCTTCCTGGATCCGTTCCAGGGCACCGTCATGGCCAACTTCGCCAAGGACGAGTTCGGCGCGAAGACCGCCTACGTCCTCAGCCAGCTGGGCGACGACTACACCACCGGCCTGGCCACCTACTTCGCCAAGGCGTTTGAGCAGATGGGCGGCACCGTCATCAGCGAGCAGTTCACCGAGGGCACCTCGGACTACACCGCTTACCTGACCAACGCCATCAACGGCGGCGCGGACGTCATCTTCTGCCCGACCAGCACCACCGTCGCCTCCCTGCTGATCAACCAGGCGGCCTCCATGAACCTGGCCATGCCGCTGCTGGCCGGCGACACCTGGGAGTCCTCCGTCATCCTGGACGCGGCCAAGGGCACCAGCCTGACCGTGTGCATGTCCACCTTCTTCGACGAGAACGACGAGTCCTCCACCATCGCGGCGGAGTTCGTCCAGGGCTTCAAGGCCTGGCTGAACGCCAACCCCGACAAGAAGACCAACAACGGCGGCAACGACATCGTCGCTGCGGTTTCCGCCCTGGGCTACGACGCGTACATGGTCGCCATTGAGGCGATCAAGGCGGCTGACTCCGCCGTCGGCGCGGACATCGCTGCCGCCCTGCCCTCCGTCACCGCCACCGGCGTGACCGGCTCCATCTCCTTCGACGAGATCGGCGATGCGAACAAGGACATGGCCTACATCAAGCGTGCCAACACCGAGACGGGCGCCTTCGACTTCGTGAAGACCCAGACGGTTGCGGAGCTTGGCAAGTAATCGTCCCCTTCTTCCAATCGCCCTTCCTGCCGAACCCGCGCTCCAACGCGGGTTCGGCGTCTTCGTATCCGGCGATAGCGAAGGGGCTATTCATCCGGGGAGCGCACTCCCCCATCACAGGACGGAGGCTTTCACAATATGTTTGACAAAATACTGCCCTACCTGCTCTCGGGCATCTCGGTCGGCGGCCAGTATGCGCTCATCGCCGTCGGCTACACGATGGTGTACGGCATCCTGCGGCTGATCAACTTCGCCCACGGCGATATCTTCACCGCGGCGGGCTTCTTCATGGTGTACATCGCCGCGGCGCTGCCCGTGCAGATCGCCATCCCGCTGGTCGTCGCGCTGACGGTGCTGCTGGGCTTCGCGGTCGAGCGCGTCGCCTATAAGCCGCTGCGCACTGCGCCGCGCATGTCCGTCATGATCTCCGCCATCGGCGTCAGCTACCTGCTGCAGAACCTGATGTGGTATGTCACCGGCGGCCTGGCCAAGCAGTACCCCACCATCCCCTACATCTCCAAATCCATCACCATCGGCTCCGCCACCACGAAGGTCGTCACCCTCGTCACCCCGGTGCTGACGATCCTGCTGGTCATCGCGCTGGTCACCATCATCCAGAAGACCAAGATCGGCATGGCCATGCGCGCCGTGTCCAAGGACTTCGAGACTGCGCAGCTGATGGGCATCAAGATCGATTCCGTCATCTCCACCACGTTCATCATCGGCTCGCTGCTGGCAGCCGTCGGCTCCGTGCTGTATTTCTCCAACTACACCTCCGTCACGCCGACCGTCGGCGCGATGCCGGGCCTCAAGGCGTTCGTCGCCGCGGTGTTCGGCGGCATCGGCTCGATCC
>JBJEYK010000135.1:0-7046 GCA_051886775.1 Candidatus Ventricola sp.
GGTGATCCCGAAGATCGACCACGCCCACAAGACGCTGATCAAGGCATCTGACCCCACCTGCGCGACGCCAGGCAATACCGAATACTACGACTGCGACAACTGCGACCTGTACTTCGTGAAGAACGCCGACGATAGCTTCACCGAAGTGGAGAAGGACAGCTGGGTGATCCCGGTGACCCATGTCCATCACCTCGGCGACAGCGGCACGTGCCGCGACTGCGGCGCACGCTTCGCGCTGACCGGGCTGATCCTGCCGGAAAGCCTCAACAGCATTGGCGAGGAGGCGTTTATCGGGTCGGCGGCACAGGCGATCGTGGTGCCGCAGGGCTGCACGACCATCGGCAAGCGTGCCTTCGCGGACTGCACGGCGCTGCAGCTCATCTGCTTCCCGGCTGCGCTGGAGGGCAAGCTGCCCGAGAACCTGTTCGAGGGGCTGGAGACGCTGCCGGAGATCGTCTACTATTGACAGCCGAGGCTGCGAGGACAACCGAATCATTCATCCGACTGCCGGGGATAATTCCCGGCAGTTTTCTCTTGCGATGCAATTTTTCGTGCCGCCGCGCCGTCATAGAAACAAAGCGACAGAGGAGGACGAACAGATGAAACGAGGGCTGATTCTGCTGCTGGCTGGGCTGTTGGCCATTGCCGCGGCCACGGCGCTGGCCTATGACGAGACGAGCTTCGGCGCGGAGAACACCCCGCAGGAGATTATCGATTACCTGAACTCGAGCCGGTGGAACGGCTATACGGTGACCGGCTGGGTCGACGTGGGCACCGCGCGCGCCGGCGCTGCGGAGGCGTTCGTGGCCGTGAAGGACACGCGAAACCGGACGCGCAACGACCTGCTGGCCTTCCGGCGCGATCCCGATACGGGGGCGTTTGCCTATTGCTGGCACAATGCGGCGGCACTGCCGCAGGTAGAGGAGCCGATTGTGCTGGCGCACTGGGGCGACGGCGGGGGCACCCCGCGGTTTGAATCGTGCTTTGTGCTGGACGGCGAGCTCGACGAGGCGGCGTGCTTCTGGATGCAGGACGCGGACGGCTCCTGGAAGCTGCAGCAGATGTTCGTTTATACCCTGCCGACACTGATGTTCATCCATACGCAGCGTGAGGGTGTGCTCCACATGACGAACTCGGGCTGGGTGGAAGGCCCGGAGACGGACGAAAGCATCTATGGCACATACCAGCGCGACCTGCGCTATTTCAGCTTCGCCGCGTTCCCCAGGACGGTGGCCGACGCGCGCGAGAAGCTCAGCAGCCCGCCTTCGATCCCGGGCGGCACGCTCAGCGCGCAGCAGGTGCAGTTCACATCCGGCAAAAGGTATGCGGTTTATCAGGGGCCTGGTGAGGAATATGGCCGGGCGGGCAACGGCAAGGCGAGTGTCAGCACGAACGACTGGATTCAGGTCTTTGGCTGGGAGGACGGCTGGATCATGATCCAGTACGATATCACCAGCGACCACATGCGCATCGGCTGGATCGAGGACAGCGCGCTGCCGCACGGCAAGACCGTGCCGGAGCTGACCTACGAACCGGTAAGCGCCTGGCTGACCGGCGACATAGCGATGACGGACGATCCGCTCTATTCCCGGGCATCTGTCGCGCAGCTTGCGCAGGGCAGCTGGGTGACGTGGCTGGCGACAATGGGCGACTGGGCGTATGTGGAGAGCAGCACGGGCGACCTGCTGCGCGGCTTTGTGCCGGCAAGCGCGCTGAGTACGGAGTGCGTCTTCCATCTGGAGGATTACCCGACGATGAGCGGCGACAACCGCATCAGCGGCACATTGACGACGGACAAGGACGGCTGGCTGCGGGTGGCGGTTGCGGCGCAGACGCTGCCGCTTCCGGCGGCCTACTATGTGGTGCTGGACGAAATCAGCGGCGAAAGACTCCTGGACGCGCTGCCGCAGGCGGGATTCTTTATCGGGGAGGGGCGCTCGCAGGCGACGGCGCTGCTCATCTGCCCGGTGTACGCCGACGGCACGGCAGACCGGGGGAACGCGGTGTCGGTGCAATGGTGAGCATAGCGCCTCACAGGAGCACGCAGCACAGCAGAAAAAGAGAGCCTTTGCGGACGAAAGTGGCATCCGCAAAGGCTCTAAGTATCTGCCCACAAAGCACGCAAAGCGCTCCGGGAATGGATGAAGGGGCTGCAGCCCCTTCATATGAAATCCGCAGGATCGGCTTTGCCGGTTCGAGGAGCGGCTGCAAGCCGCCTCCAATATCATTTGGGGTGTGCCCGAAGGGCGCGCGAGAAATGATGCTTTCCGCACCCGGACCGCTGCAAGGATGCGTAAGCAGACTTGCAGCGACGGCCGAAGGCCTTACAGCGATCCCACCGCCAGCAGGCGCCTGGATGTGCTGTCGTAGAGCAGCATATCGCTGCCCGTGAAGGAGAGGCACACACGCGCGTCGACCGGGAAGTCGATGCCGCCGAAGACGACGCAGGTGAGCATCTCGCCGCCCAGGCGCAGCTTGACGGTCGTCTCCATGCCGGAGGGCAGGGTGGAGTAGACCGTCGCCTGGACGTCGCTGGCCTCGACGATGGAGATGAATTCCGGCCGGATGCCCAGCACCAGCTGCTCAGGCAGCTCGCCCAGCGGCTCGGCGGCGGTGAATGTCCTGGTGATGCCGCAGAAGGCCAGCGCGCAGGTGTTCTCGCCGGTCTTTTTCGCCACGGCGGGGATGAAGTTCATCGTCGGGCTGCCCATGAAATCGGCGACAAACAGATTCGCCGGGCGCAGGTACATCTCCAGCGGCGCGGCGTATTGCTGGAGCAGCCCCTTCTCCATCAGGCAGACCTTGGTGGAGAGCGTCATGGCCTCGAGCTGGTCGTGCGTGACGTAGACGAAGGTGGAGTCTGTGTCGATGTGCAGGCGCTTGAGCTCGGTGCGCATCTCGGTGCGCAGCTTCGCGTCGAGGTTGGAGAGCGGCTCGTCCATGAACAGCACCTTCGGGTTCGGCGCGAGCGTGCGGGCGATGGCCACGCGCTGCTGCTGGCCGCCGGACAGCTCGCTGGGATAGCGCTTTTCGAATTCCTCGATGCGCAGCATGGCCAGCAGCTCGCTGACGCGCGCGCGGATTTTCTTCTTGTCCCACTTGAGGTTCTCCAGGCCGAAGGCGATGTTCTGATAGACCGTCATGTGCGGCCAGAGCGCGTAGTTCTGGAACAGGAAGCCCACGTCGCGCTTGTTAGGCGGGACGTTGATGCCCCGCTCGGAGGAGAAGACCGTCACGCCGTCGATGAGGATTTCGCCCTCGGTGGGCGTCTCCAGGCCGGCGATCATGCGCAGCGTCGTCGTCTTGCCGCAGCCGGACGGGCCGAGCAGCGTGATGAACGAGCGGGTGGGGATGGTCAGGTTCAGGTGATCGACGGCGACAAACTTGTCAAACCGCTTGGTCACGTCTTTCAGGATGATCTCAGGCATGGCTTAACCTCCTACGCCCTTGTCGATGGATGCGCCCGTGAGCTTGTTGACGATGAAGTTGACCAGCAGCACGACGACGATGATCAGCAGGTTGATCGCGTTGCCGAACTGCGCCCAGCCCTTTTCGCTGTACTGCATGAGCATGGTGGTCAGCAGGGTATTGCTGGTGGGCACCAGCAGCACGAACAGCGACAGCTCGCGCATGCAGGAGACCATCGGCAGCAGATAGCCCGACAGGAAGCTGCTCTTCTGGATCGGGAACAGGATGCGCAGCATGCGCTTGGGCCACGGCACGCCCACGATGACGGCGGCCTCCTCGATTTCGCCGGAGAGCTGGAGCATGGCGTTGATGCCCGAGCGCGAGGCGAACGGCAGATACTTGACCGAGCCGACCAGTGCCAGCGCGGCAAAGCCGTGCAGGAACGGCAGGCGCGAGCTCATCGCCAGATAGATGGCGCCGAAGGCCAGCGAGGGCATGAGGTAGGGAAAGAACGACAGGTTGCTCACGAGCGTGGAGAGCTTGCTGCCGCGGCGCTTGACGATGCCGTAGCCCACCAGGATGCCGCTCGTGCCGGCGACCAGCGAGCAGGTGACGGCCAGCAGCAGCGAATAGCCCAGCGCCTTGAGCACCTTGGCGGAGAGCAGGATGCCGGTGCTGTCGCCCTGGTCCAGATAGGAGAGGTTGCGGCCGATCCAGAAGTCGAGCGTCATATTGGACAGGGAGTAGTCGCCCGCCTTGATGATCACGGACTCGAGCGCGAAGGTGATCAGCGGCAGCACGGCCACCAGCAGCATCAGCGCGATGAGCAGCACGGCGACGGGCGTGTTCATCCGCCGCAGGTTGATCAGCGAGATCTGCGAGCTCTTGCCGGTGACGGTCGTATAGCTCTTTCGGCTGCCGGTGATGTGCTGGTTGATCGCCAGAATCGTGACGCCGAAGATGATCATCACTGCCGCGATGATGTAGCCCTGGCCGGGATAGTTGTTGATCAGCGACATCATCTTGGTGGAGAGCACATAGTAGCGCACCGGGCTGCCCAGGAACACCGGCACCGAGTACGCGCTCATCGAGCTTGCAAACACCAGCAGGAACGTGCTCAGCAGCGCAGGCTTGACGATGGGCAGCGTGATGCGCAGCATGATGCGCGCGCGCGGCGTCTTGAGGATGGTGGCGGCCTCCTCGAGGTTGGCATCCATGTTGCGCAGGATGCCGCCGATGAGGATATAGGCAAAAGGCGCGTAGTGCAGGCCGAGCACCAGCGAGATGGGGAAGTAGCCGTAGACAAACCACTCGGGCATGTACACGCCGAAGACGGCGGCCATGATGCCGTTGGACGTGCCGGCGCCGACGTTCACGTTTTTGAAGAACGTCTGCCAGAAGGTGGCCAGCGTCCAGGCGGGCATGATGTAGGGAAAGACGAAGACGGTGGAGATGAACTTCTTGAAGCGCAGATTCGTGCGCGTGATCAGCCAGGCGACCATCCCGCCGAAGACGATGGAGATCAGCGAGGCGGTGACGGCGACGCACAGCGTATTGAGCAGCGGCTGATAGAAGGTGAGGCTGCTGTATGAGTTCTTGGCGGTGGCGAAGACCTTTTCCAGGCTGTATAGCGTGAACGCACCCTCGGGCAGCTTGGTGGCGCGCAGCTCCTTGCCGGCGTGGACGGTGATCGTCTCCAGGAACAGCAGGATCAGCGGATAGAGCGTCAGCAGGGTGAGCGCTGCGGCGAAGACGACCAGAATCACGTTGGCCGGCTTGCCGAAGAACGCGCGCACCCGCGCGCGCTGACGGGCGGAGAAGGGGTTTTGCATGGATTCACCTCAGCTCTGTGGCATTCCATAAAGAAGGGAAGGCGAAGGCCAAGAAGCCCCCGCCTTCCCGTGATGACCGTGGAAAATGCTTCGCTTACTGCAGATACATGGTGACGAAGCTGTACACATCCTCGTAATTGTCCAGGATGTAGGCCGGATCCTCCATGACCAGCGAGGCCTTCCAAGCGTCCAGACCGAGGTCGCCCTCGTTGGGCGCGACGGCGGTGTTGGTGGAGTACGCGCCGATGCTCTTGCCCCACGGCTTAAAGCCGTCCTGCGTCATCAGGTACTCGATGAACAGCATGGCGGTGTACGGGCGGGAGGCGTTGGAGGAGAGCATCGCATACATCGGATACATGAAACCGGAGAACGGCACGATCGGCTCGCCCGTCTCGGCGGCGACGTACTGGCCGACCGTCAGGTTCTCAGTGTAGACAGAGGAGGAGCGCAGCTTGGAGAGCACGAACAGGCCGATCTTGCCCTCGGCGGTCTCCTGGCTGATTTCCTCGGCGATGGTGGTGTCGGAGTTGCCGAAGGTGCAGTTGGTCAGGAATTCGGCGATCCACTTGTAGCCGGCGTTCTCGTATTCGCCCAGGTCGATGTCCTCGTTGTAGAGGCTCTTGTAGGCTTCCGCGAGCTTGGCGGACCATTCCTCGCTGGTGAGCATGACCAGGAAGTTCATGTTGACCTGCTCGGCGTCCGGCGTCTTGAAGATGATGTTGCCCTTGTACTGCGGCTCCGTGAGCTGCCAGACGTTGGTGATCGCCGGCGCGGTGCCCTTGTTGTTCCAGATGAAGACCTTGTTGATGAACTGGTGGATCAGCGGGTTCTGGTCGCCCGCGGCGACGGTCTCCTTGACGGAGGCGGGCACGAAGTTGACGAGGTAGCCGGTGTCGATGGCCTGGCTCTGCAGCGACGCGCCGTCCTGAATCATGACCATGTCGGCGCCCTTGACGCCGCCCTTGATCTCGGTGGAGAGCTTGGTGTAGATCTCGCTGTCCTTGAGGTTGCTGCCCTCAAAGGGAATGCCGTAGAGCGCGCCGAAGTTCTCGGCGGCGGTGACGATGCGGCTGGTGTTGCCGTAGACGACGAAGGTGCCGTCCTCCGCCATGGCCTTCTCGACCAGCTCGTCGTGGGTGAGCGACTCGGCGGCCTTGGCCAGCTCGGCGACGGTCTCCTCGGCGAACGCGCCGGCGCAGGCGAAGACGAGCAGAACGCTCAACAGGATGGAAACAAGCTTCTTCATGATCATAGACCTCCTTAGATCGATCGGGTATCGAACAGCTTTTCCCTATCATAGCACGCGGATGGCAGTGTCGTCAAACATTTTTTGGCAAAGTTTCCACAAAATGCACAAAACCCCCGCGCAGAGCGGGGGATGGCGGATGGACGCCGGTTCACAGGGAGACGATGCCGGCATCGACCAGCCGCTGCAGGCTCATGAGGATGCCGAGCTTGGCGTGCGCCCAGGTGAGGCCGCCCTGGAAATAGACGGCGTACGGCTCGCGAATCGGGCCGTCGGCGGACAGCTCGATGGAGGAGCCCTGGATGAACGCGCCCGCGGCCATGATGACCTTGTCGTTGTATCCCGGCATATCCCAGGGCAGGGGGGCGGCGAAGGAATCCACAGGCGCGGCACCCTGGATGCCCTTGCAGAAAGCGATCATCCCGGCCTCGCTGCCCAGCTCCACCGCCTGGATGATGTCGTGGCGGCTTTCGTCGGCGCCGGGGACGCAGCGGAAGCCCAGCGGCTCGTAGAGGCTGGCGGCGAAAATCGCGCCTTTTTCCGCCCCGGCCACCACTGTG
>JBJEYK010000136.1:0-7016 GCA_051886775.1 Candidatus Ventricola sp.
TGTTCAGCATTTCGATGATATATTCGCTCAAAGCCACCACTCCTTCGTTATGGGAATCCTGCTGCCGGGCATCGGCCTCGGGCCAATCACCCGGACAATGCGCGGATGCTGCCGGCGGCGCGCCGGCTCGCTTGGGCATTCTGATTATCCTTTATTATACCGTATTCGCAGAAGAATGAAAAGCACCATTTTGCTGACAGCCGTCACATTCTGCCCGTATCGCTGCCCGGAAAAGCAAAACGCCCGGACGGTTTGGGCCGTCGGGCGTCTTTTCTCCGATTCATCATGCGATTATACAGGCTGCTCCTCCGGAGCGACGGCCTCCCACCAGGCGCGATGGGCCAGATACCAGTCGACAGTCCTGCGCACGCCCTCGGCAAAGCCGGTTTGCGGCGTCCAGCCCAGCTCGTTTCGGATTTTCGTCCAGTCGACCGCGTAGCGCAGGTCATGCCCCGGGCGATCCTTCACGAAGGCGATACGCTCCTCCCCTTCGCCCAGCATCCGGCAGACGCGCCGCACGAGGTCGATGTTGCGCAGCTCGCAGCCCCCGCCGACGTTGTAGATCTCGCCTGCGCGGCCATGGCGCAGGATCAGGTCGATCGCCGCGCAATGATCCTCCACATACAGCCAGTCGCGCACATTCAGCCCCTGGCCGTACACCGGCAGCGTCCCGCCGCGCAGGCAGCGCGTGATCATCCGCGGGACGAGCTTTTCCGGGAGCTGGCAGGGGCCGTAGTTGTTGGAGCAGCGCGAGATCGTCGCCGGCAGGCCATAGGTTCTGTGATAGGCCTGCACAATCAGGTCGGCGCTCGCCTTCGAGGCCGCGTACGGGCTGGACGCGCGCAGCGGCGAGGTCTCTAAAAAGCGCAGCTCCGGTCTGTCCAGCGGCAAATCGCCGTAGACCTCGTCGGTGGAAACCTGATGAAACCGCGCCGTGCCGAAGACGCGGCAGGCATCCAGCAGCGTCGCCGTGCCCAGGATATTGGTTCGAAAAAACGCATCGGGGCTGTCGATCGAGCGGTCGACATGCGACTCCGCCGCGAAGTTGACCACGGCGTCCGGGCGCTCCTCCTCAAAGAGCGCAAGCACCGTCTCCCGGTCGCTCACATCCCCCTGCACAAAGCGGAAGCCAGGATGCTCCATCACAGGCGCGAGGGTGGCGAGGTGGCCGGCATAGGTCAGCTTGTCCAGGCAGACAAGCCGATCCTCCGGGTGCCTGCTCAGCGTGCAGAAGATGAAATTGGCGCCGATGAAGCCCGCGCCGCCCGTCACGATGATCGTCATCCCCGAATCCCCCATGGCCGCCGCGCGGGCGCGCCGCGTCAGCCCTCGTAGCCCAGCGTGCGCAGGTCGTCCATGCGGTTGCGCCAGTCCTCGCGCACCTTGACCCAGAGCTGCAGATTGACCCGCGTGCCCAGCAGGCCCTCGATGTCGCGCCGCGCCTCCGCGCCGATGGTGCGCAGCATCGCGCCCTGCTTGCCGATGATGATGCCCTTGTGGCTGGAGCGTTCGCAGTAGATCGTGGCATGGATCTCGGTCATCTGGTCGCTGAGCTTCTGGATGCGCATCATCTCCACGCCGATGCCGTGGGGCACCTCCTCGCGCAGATGCAGCAGCGCCTTTTCGCGGATGATCTCCGCGCAGATCAGGCGCTCGGGCTGGTCGGTCATCATGTCGTCCGGGAAGTACCTGGGGCCAGCCGGCAGGTAAGAAACGATCAGCCTGCGCAGCTCCTCCATGCCCTTGCCCGTGCGCGCGCTGATGGGCACAATCGCGTCGTACTGCGCGCCGGAAAAGGACTGGATCGCCGCAAGCAGCTGCGCCTCGTCGACGGTGTCGGTCTTGTTGAGCACGAGGAGCTTCTTCACCCTGCGCGCAGCCATCTCCTCGACGATGGCGCGATCCTGCGGCCCGATGTCGCCCACGTCCACCAGCACGAGCAGCACGTCGATGCCGTCCATCGCGTCCTGCACGGACTTGACCATGTACTCGCCCAGCTTCGTGCGCGGCTTGTGCAGGCCCGGCGTATCGAGGAAGACAATCTGGTGATCCGCCGCCGTGGCCACGCCCATGATGCGGTTGCGCGTGGTCTGCGGGCGGTTGGAGACGATGGCCACCTTCTCGCCGACCATCGCGTTCATCATGGTGGATTTGCCGACGTTCGGGCGGCCGACGATGGCGGCAAAGCCCGACAGAAACTGATTTTCCTTCATGAATACCTCTGTGTGATGTCGTTTACCTGTTAAGCGCTGCGGGGCCAAAGCCCTCCGGCAGCAGCTCACGCAGCGTGGTCTTGCGGACGTTGCCATCCCAGGTGACCAGCACGCGCAGCTCCGGCGCGAACTCGTAGAGCGATTGGCGGCACGCGCCGCACGGGAACGGCGCCGACCCGCTGGAGGCGATGGCGATCGCCTCAAACTCGCGCGCGCCCTCGCTGACGGCCTTGCACAGCGCCGTGCGTTCCGCACACAGCGTGTTGCCATACGCGGCGTTCTCCACATTGCAGCCGGTGAACACACGCCCGTCCTTGCCAAGCAGCGCCGCGCCCACCGCGTAGTGCGAATACGGCACATAGGAGAACCGGCGCATCTCCACGGCCATTTCCAGCAGCCTCTCGTCCGTCATGGCGTATCCTCCTCTCTGCGCAGCCCGATGGAGGAGAGCGAACGCTCCTCCATGGCGCGCATGACCGCCTTGTCGCTGTCGATCATGTGATCGTAGCCCATCAGGTGAAACAGGCCGTGCGTGAGCAGGTAGCCCAGCTCCCGCTCCTCGCTGTGGCCGTACTCCAGTGCCTGCGCACGCGCGTGATCCACCGAGATCACGATGTCCCCCAGCGCGCACGCGCCAAGCTCCGGGTCGTATTCCCTGCGCAGCAGGCTCGCGCTGTCCCTGGCCGTCCTGCCCGCGGGATAGTTGACCGTCGGGAAGGACAGCACGTCCGTGGCAGCGTCCTTGCTGCGCTGCCGGCGGTTGATCTCACGGATCTCCTCATCGCCGACAAGGGCGACGCACGCACCCACCGGCACGCATACGCCCTCCGTGCGCTCCGCCGCGTCGGCGCAGCGCTGCATCAGCGCCCGCGCCTGATCATCAAGCAGCGCGCGCTCGTCCGAAAACTCCAGAATCATTGGCCCGCCTCCGTCTTCTGCTGCGGCGGCACGGTGTCGCCCTGCATCTGCGCGGCGCCGCTGTGCTTTTGCTCGGCGTTCTTCTGCGCGATGCGCTTGGCGCGGTTCAGGTTTACCGAGGGATACTCGATGCGCTCGTGGAACACGCCCTTGAGCACCGTCTCATACGCCGTGCAGATTTTGCCGATATCGCGGAAGGTGAGCGTGCACTCGTCCAGCTGGCCGTCCTCCATCTTGCCGCGCACGAGCTTGCGGATCATGGCGGAGATCTTTTCCTGCGTCGGCTCCTGGATCGAGCGGACGGCGGCCTCGACCGTATCCGACAGCATCAGGATCGCTGCCTCCGCCGTCTGCGGCTTGGGGCCGTCGTAGCGGAAGTCGTTGATGTCCACGTTCTCGGCGCCCAGCTGCTTGACCGTCTTGGCATAGAAGTACATGACCGGCGTATCGCCGTGATGCTGGCGGATCATGTCGATGATCGGCTCGGGCAGATGATGCTTGCGTGCCAGCTCCACACCGTCGCGCGTGTGCTCGGTGAGGATTGCGGTGGAGACGCGCGGGTCGGTCTTGTCGTGCGGGTTCTCGCCGATCTGGTTCTCCTTAAAGTACATCGGCCGCACCAGCTTGCCGATGTCGTGGTAATACGCGCCCACGCGTGCGAGCACGGCGTTCGCGCCGATTGCCTCCGCCGCGGCCTCCGCCAGATTGGCGACCACCATCGAATGATGATAGGTGCCCGGCGTTTCGATCATCAGGCGGCGCAGCAGCGGATGGTTGGGATTGGACAGCTCGATCAGCTTGGACGGCGTGACCAGGTTGAACGCCGTCTCCAGAATGGGCTGAAGCCCCACGCACAGGATCGCCGAGGTGATCGCGCCCATGAGCGTGTGGGTCGCGGCGGTGAGCGCGCTGCCGGGGTTGCCGGCGGTCAGCGTGCCCACGCACATCAGGATGACGAAATCCGCCGCGCCGACGGCCAGCCCCGTTATGAACACCGCCACGCGCGCGGGGTTTTTGCGCAGCAGGTAGATGCTCATCGTGCCGCCGACGCACGTCATCAGCAGGACGCTGAGCATTTGCGAGGTCGCCAGATCGGGGCCGGTGACCGTCAGGAAGGTGATCAGCATGGCAATCGCCAGATTGACCACATAAGCCGGGCGCGCGCCCAGCAGGTTGACGCCCAGCATCGCGGCCAGCATCACCGGCATCGCGGCTACGGAAATGTATCGCCCGATCAGCAGGCTGATGCTCAGCGTCAGCACGATGGCGATCAGCATCACCACCGCGCTTCTGCCCGCCGTCAGCAGCTGCGGCGCAAACAGCGCCATGAACAGCAGCGTCGCGGCGAGGATCAGCGCCAGCACCACCGCCGCCACGACATAGAGCACCATGCCGGAGCTGTCGCCCCGCAGAAGGCCCAGCGCCTCCAGCACACCGATCTGCTCCGCGCTGACGCGGTCGCCCTTGACGACGATGTTCTGCGCCTGCTTGTAGACCGTCGGCTCCACAGCGTCATACGCCTTCTGGCGATTCTCCTCCGTAGCCTCCTGATCGATGAGCATGTTGGGCTTGAGGCAGGTGCGCAACGTGGGAATGGCGACGTTGTACCACAGATCCGTGCGCGTATTGTAGGCGACAATCTGCTGGATATTGTTGATGGCGTCGTTGATCTGGCCCTCGGTGATCGTGGAGACCAGCGCGGTGCGCGTCGCAGAGAGCACGCTCTGATAGAGGTTCTCAAAGTCGCGCTCCTCGGTATTCATGACCGTACGCAGCTGATAGCTGCTCAGCGACAGCCGGGTCACCAGCCCCGTCGCCTGCTCGTAATCCCCATCGGTGAAGGACTGCTCCTCATCTGTCCACCCTGCCCGGATCTGCGCGCCCAGCTCGCGCACGGCGCGCAGCTCGGAAAACACGTCCTCCATATCGGCCATCACGTCGTCGGCGATGCTGTCGTCCTTGTAGTAGACCGGGGATACGGCATCCGCCGCCTGCTGCCGCCTGCGGCTGGTGGTGATCTCGTCGATCACATCGCGGCTGGCGGTGATCGTCTTGGGCGCGACGTCGCCCACGCTCAGGTCGTACTGCTCCGGCGAGATCGTCAGATAGCAGATCAGCAGCAGCACCAGGTAGGTCAGCAGCACAAACAGCGCCTGACGCACGCGCAGGCTCAGGCCGTCAAGCCATGCCTTGCCCTTGCCCGTCTTGTGCGATTCTTCCATCGCTCGTTTCCTCCTTTGCGCGGGCCTGATGCGCGTCATAGGCGCGCACGATGGCCTGCACCAGTTCATGGCGCACCACGTCCTGATGGGTGAGCCGCTGGATGGCGATATCCTCCACGCCGTCGAGCACCTCTACGGCCTCGACAAGGCCGCTCTTCCTGCCGCGGGGCAGGTCGATCTGAGAGGGATCGCCCGTCACCACGATTCTGGAGCGGAAGCCCATGCGCGTGAGGAACATCTTCATCTGCTCCTGTGTGGTGTTCTGCGCCTCGTCCAGGATGATGAACGCGTCGGACAGCGTCCTGCCGCGCATGTACGCCAGCGGCGCAACCTCGATCACGCCGCGCTCCTGCAGGCGCTGGCACGCCTCCGCGCCCAGCATGTCGAACATCGCGTCGTAGAGCGGGCGCAGATAGGGATCGACCTTCTGATTGAGATCGCCGGGCAGGAAGCCCAGCTTCTCGCCCGCCTCCACCGCCGGGCGCGTGAGCACGATACGCTCCACGTCCTTGCTTTTGAGCGCGGACACCGCCATGGCCATGGCCAGATACGTCTTGCCGGTGCCGGCGGGGCCAATGCCGAAGGTCAGCGTGTTCTTCTGGATGGCGCGGACGTAATCGCGCTGGCCGAGCGTCTTGCAGCGGATCGGCCTGCCGCGGAACGTGGTGGCCACCACCTCGCGAAACAGGGTCGTCAGCTCGTCAAGCTCGCCCCTGCCGGCCAGCTCCACGGCGTATTGCACCATGGCGGTATCCACCCGCTCGCCGCGCGCGCACAACGCGCCCAAGCTGGACAGGATGGCCTCCGCCTGATCCACCGCCTGTGCGCTAGCGCCCTCCACGGTGATCTCACCGCCGCGCAGGGCAATGTGCACGCCAAGCAGGCGCTCCAGCAGGCGGACATTCTCGTCGCCCGCGCCGAACAGATTCTGCAATGCGCCGCTCGTGGGCGATGCTTTCATTTCTTCTGCCAAAGGGGCATGCCTCCCGTATTCTCTCGCTAGAGCCCGCCCATGGCGCGCGCACGCGCCCGGCGACGGATGCCTCATTCCCGAGCACAACCGTCGCATATACGAACTCATCATCTATCATACTCTACTCTATCCATTTGTCAAGCAGGAAATTTCGTGCGGAAAAATCCGACATTCTATCCTATTCCACCGGCTCCTGACAATGCAGCTTCTTCACGCAATGCCCTTGCAGAGCATCGGCCTCGAGCGCAAAGCAGCAGGACCCAGGCAGTCCACTTTGCAACGTGCGCCCGCCGGGCGCACACAAAAACGCCGCCGGATGTGATGTCCAATCACTTCCAGCGGCGATTACCCGGCGCCTCAGCGCCGGAATCCCCTATTCAGGGGCTTGTCTTACGCAGACAAGCTTTGTCATGTTGGATGGGATTACTTGCCAGCCGCAGCGGAGGCGCCGGCGATACGGCCAAACACGACGGTGTCGGTCAGCGCGTTGCCGCCCAGGCGGTTGGTGCCGTGGATGCCGCCGGTGACCTCACCCGCAGCGTACAGGCCCTGGATGATCTCGCCGTTCTCGTTGTAGACGCGGCAGGAGGTATCGATGCGGCAGCCGCCCATGGTGTGGTGCACGGTCGGGACGCGGGCGCCGGCGTAGAACGGGCCGTTGTCGATCGGCGCGCCGAACAGGGTGCGGCC
>JBJEYK010000137.1:0-1537 GCA_051886775.1 Candidatus Ventricola sp.
GTCATGAAGGCCTTGGTCTCGGACGGGGTCTTGTTCATCTTCCAGTTGCCGGCGATGACGGTCTTGCGATATTTTCTGTTCATTTCATTTCTCCTGTAGCTTTATATTGTCAGCGGCAGTTTGCCGTAGATTGCTTTTTTTCTTACTTGTCCTGCAGGCAGGCGATGCCGGGCAGCTCCAGACCTTCGAGGAACTCCAGCGAAGCGCCGCCGCCGGTGGAGATGTGGGTAATCTTGTCGGCAAAGCCCAGCTGCTCGCAGGCGGCCGCGGAGTCGCCGCCGCCGACGATGGTGATGGCGCTGGACTGGGCCAGAGCCTCGGCCACGGCAATGGTGCCCTTGGCGAGAACCGGGTTTTCAAACACGCCCATGGGCCCGTTCCAGACGACGGTCTTGGCGGCCTTGACAGCGTCGGCGAAGAGTTCTCTCGTCTTTTCGCCGATGTCCATGCCCTCCATGTCGGCGGGGATGGCGGTCACGTCGACGGTCTTGACGTCGATGGGCGCGTCAATGGGGCTGGGGAAGGAATCGGCCACGACGGTGTCGACCGGCAGCAGGAGCTTGACGCCCTTCTGCTCGGCCTTCTTCATCATGTCCTTGCAGTAGTCGACCTTTTCCGCGTCGAACAGGCTCTTGCCGATGCCGTAGCCCTTGGCAGCGAGGAAAGTGTAGGCCATGCCGCCGCCGATGATGAGCGTGTCGACCTTCTCAAGGAGGTTATTGATGACATTCAGTTTGTCCGAGACCTTCGCGCCGCCGAGGATGGCGACGAACGGACGCTCGGGATCGGCCAGCGCCTTGCCCATGACGCCGATCTCCTTCTGGATCAGGTAGCCGCAGACAGCAGGCAGGTAGTCGGCCACACCGGCGGTGGAGGAATGTGCGCGGTGCGCAGAGCCGAACGCGTCGTTGACAAAGATCTCTGCAAGCGCGGCCATCTTCTTCGACAGCTCCGGATCGTTCTTGGTCTCGCCCTTTTCAAAACGGGTGTTCTCGAGCAGCATCACTTCGCCGTCTTTCAAAGAGGAGGCCAGCGCCTGTGCGCTTTCACCCACAACGTCCTCGGCCATCTTGACTTCCTGGCCGAGCAGCTCGCTCAGGCGCTTGGCGACGACCTTCAAAGACAGTTCGGGCTTCCACTCACCCTTGGGCTTGCCCATATGCGAGCAGAGAATAACGCGCGCGCCGTTTTTCACGAGGTACTCAATGGTGGGAAGCGCTGCGACGATGCGCTTGTCGCTGGTGATGACGCCGTCTTTGGTGGGGACGTTGAAGTCGCAGCGGCACAGAACGCGCTTGCCGCGTACGTCGATATCTTCTACAGATTTCTTATTATAGTTCATTGTGTTCCTCCTTGTGTTCGTTCCAGTTGATCATTCGGCCCTGCGAGAGCATGTGGGGGAATCCCTGCTGACGCAGCGCTTCAAACACGCCGATGGCGGCGCTGTTGCCAAGATTCAGACTCCGTGCCTCCGCGCGGATGGGGATGCGGACGCAATCGTCATAGTGCGCCGCGAGAAAGTCCTCGGGCAGGCCCT
>JBJEYK010000138.1:0-2642 GCA_051886775.1 Candidatus Ventricola sp.
GCTTCAAAAGCCGGGTCAGTGAAAAATCCAGGATGCGTTCCTTTCTCTCTGCCAGCATCGTTTTGTAAAAACGCTTCTGCAGCCCGGTGATAAACGGCGTATCGTCCACCAGCGCTGCGATCTCGTCCATGCGGATTCTGGGCACCATTCGCTTGAGCGCTTCGTTGCAGTCCCGATTTTTCAGCGATGAGATGAAGTCGAAGTAGCGGATCTTCTGGTTGTTTTCGCGGATGCCGGAAACGGGCACCTCAAAGATGCGATAATTCCTTTCATCCGGGTCATCCAGTGTGGCCTGCATGATCGCTTCATCCGCCTGCGGATACAGACAGCTTCCGCAATCATAGATGGGCGCAAGCGTCATCCGATCTGTATCGCTGTAATACAGGAAGCCCCAATTGCCGTTGTGCCGGTCCCAGTTGCCAATCAGAGCATCCACGATGAACATGTCCCAGAAGTGGCGTTTCAGCATGACCGGATCGAAAACCTGCTGCTCCGCAATGGCCTCCATGATGTCCGACAGTTCAGTGCCATAGCCGTTTCTCTCCGAATCAATGATGGTATTCTTCAGCGACGCGAAGTCCTGCAAAACGGAGCCGTCGGTCGTGAAATCCCGGCAGGCAACGACCACCCGCTCACGTCCGTTCTTCGTGTACACGCCCAGCAGCGTATCCTGCGCGGGAATGCCCGCCATCTGAAAGATGTGAGAGCCCAGATATTCCGATACGCAGCCGTTGGCATAGCTCATGTCCTTGTTCCGCGTGGGCGGTGCCGGGAACTTGAGCATGTACTGCGCTCCCTCATAAACAACGGCAATCTTGTTGCCGTTCGCGCCTGCGTAGGTTTTGTTGCGCCTCGGAAGGCCGGTGAAATCAATCATTCCGTTCCTCCATCCGCAGGTATTTCGTTCTCAGGTGAGCAGCCTGCTCCGGCGTAATCAGCTGCTCCGTTTCCGCTTCGTTGATGTCGGCATTCAGACTGCACCAGACTGCATCCCAGTGCAAATCCCGTTTGCCGCTGTCCTCCACGGCCCATGAAGCCTGCATGGCTTCAATAGATGCCTTGAGGAATGCAGGCAATCCCTTTTCCAGATAGTCTGCACAGAGGGGCCGCCCGCTTTTCGCGTCATACGCGGATTCCTCCATCAGCTCCTCCATGGTACAGCCCAGCGCCTGCGACAGCTTCCACACGGTTTTGGCCGTGCAGCCGGAGATTGCGCTTTTCCCGGAGCAAATATCAATGACCGTTGTCTTGGGCAGACCGCTGAGCTGCGCCAGCCGGTACATGCTCATATTCTTGCTTGCCATCATGGCATTGATCGTCATGGCGAATCCTCCCTTCATCATCATTATATCGGTTATCCGACCTATTGTCAATCGCCGTACACCTCCATTTGGTTTCAGTCGCCTTCTGTTCCAGCGCATCACGCTGCGTGTTCGTCCTGCCGCTTTTCCTGCTCATCCGGCTTTTGCAGCATGCCGCTGCGGATCAGCTCCAGCAGCTTGTCCGTATACGTCACATCGGAATCGTCCTTGCAATAGACATTGACTTTGAAGTTCGTGTTTCCCAGCCGCTGGGCAAACGTAAAATCAGGGGTTCGTTTTTCGGTCATAGGCTCTCCTTTTTTCTGCATGATAAAAGGCGATGCTTCCCGCTTCTCTGCCGGGGCATCGCCTGATGTGTGTTGTGCTTGCAAGTGTCGGTGCTACTTCATGTTCATCCGTTCCTTCCGCTTTTGCGCGCGCTTGTTTCTGGCATGGATTCTGCGCTTCTTCAGCGCCTCCTGATGCTTCTGCTCCGCTGGGGATAACAAGACAGGCTCCGCAGGCACAGAAAACTTCCCGATAAAGCTCAGGTATACCTCAATTTCGCGGGAGCGCTCGCCGTCTGCGTCCCTCTGCGTCTCGTGTACCACGACCTTCTCCACGAACTGCCGCAGCACCTCGTCCGAATACTCCGTACAGTCCCGGTACTTCGCCGCAAGCGCCATGAACTGCTCTATTCTCTCGCTACCCGTCCGGCTTGCGTCCGCCATGCGCTTTTCTCCGGCAAGCGCAGCCTCGATGGCAGCCTGCTCCCTTTCATACTCCGCTGAGAGCGCATCGTATCGCGTTTCCGGGATTCTGTCCAGCGCGTAATCCTCGTAAAGCTTGCGCAGAAGCCTATCAATTTCCGCGATCCGGTTGGTCTTTGCCATAATGCTCCTTTTCAGCTTCTTCATCTGATCGGGCTGCCCAAGCTGCAGCTGCCTTTGAAGGCGCTCTATGAAATCCGCCTCATGCTCCAGCGCATAGCGGCTGACGCTCCCGATGATTTCCCTGAGCAGGGACCGAAGCGCCTTGCCGCTCAATGAGTTTTTTATGCAAAGCGGCTTGGACATCGTCTGCGTATTGTGACGTGTGGAGCAGACGAAACAGTCAAAATCACAGACGATTCCAGCCTTGGTTGTCCTTGACGAGTGGATATTGTACATGGGCTTTCCGCAGCATGCGCAGATCACCATTTCCCTGAACGGGCTGCACACCGACGGCCTCTTGTCCCGCTTCCTCTGCGCCAGCATCGCCTGCGCCTTGTCCCACGTCTCCTGCTCGATGAGCGGCTCATGCGTGTTCTCAAACACCATTCTGTCTTCCTCCGGCGTCAGG
>JBJEYK010000138.1:2742-6948 GCA_051886775.1 Candidatus Ventricola sp.
GATGAGCGGCTCATGCGTGTTCTCAAACACCATTCTGTCTTCCTCCGGCGTCAGGATGCGTTTGGCCTTGTAGGAGGCTTTCGAGGTTTTGAAATTCACGGTCTTTCCAAGGTACTCCGGCATCCGAAGAATTTTGACCACCGTTTCGCGCCGCCAATGATACAGCTCGCCGTCCGCATCCCGTCCGCCACATCGGTTGCCCACGCCGAGCTGCGCAAAATACGCGCCCGGCGATATGCGCTGTTCATCGCGCAGGATGATCGCTATGCGGTTTGGATTCGTGCCCTCCGCTGCCAGAGCGAAGATACGCCGCACCGTCTGTGCCGCATGGGGCTCGATAATCCAGCGATCCTTGTCCTCCGGATCATGGACATATCCGAAGCAGGGCGTAACCATCAGCGGCTTGCCCGCCATGCCCTTGGCCCGAAAGCCGATGCTGACCTTGCGCGACTGATCGTGCAGGTACATTTCATTCAGGACGTTGAGCAGCGGCGCAAACTCGTTGCTATCTCCTGCCTGATTGTCCACATGGCTGTCCACGGCAATGAAGCGGACGCCCTTTCTGGCGAAGTAGACCTCCGTGTAAAAGCCCGTTCGCAGATAGTCGCGCCCGACGCGGCTCATATCCTTGACCAGCACAGCGCCGACTTTCCCGGCCTCGATGTCAGCAATCATGTCATTCCAGCCCGGACGGTCAAAGCTGCCGCCGCTCCAGCCGTCGTCCGTGTAGTGGCGGCAGTTTTCAAAGCCGCGCGCAGCAGCAGCCTGCTCAAGATACGCCTTCTGATGGGCGATGGAATCGGAATCCCCGCTGCGTGCGTCCTCGCGGGACAGGCGCTCATACAGCGCGGTGATCTTCCTGCTGTTCATCCTGCTTGCCTCCCTTCAGCTCCGCTTCCTTTTGCTTCTTCTGCTTGTGGCGCGCCGCCTTTTCCCGGTTTTGGGCGCGCTGCTTCCTGCGTCTTTCCTCCTCGGCAGCTTCCTCCGGGGTCATCTCCTGCTGAGGCACCTGAAAGTTGCCGATGAATTTGAGATAGATGTCAATCTGCATGTGCCGCTCGCCGTCGATCTTCTCCGGCGCGTGGACGATGATCTTCTCTATGAAGGCGTATATCATCGGTGTCGTCAGCTCGTCCGCATCCCTGTACCTTCTGGCGATGGCGAGGAAGGAAGCGATGCTCTCGGAATCCACCTCGTATGCCTGCAGCTCCCTTTCGTCCGTTTCAAGCAGCGCCGTCAGCTCCGCCTGCTCTTTTTCATAGGCCGCGAGCAAATCGTCAAAGCGCTTTTCCGTGAGCTTGCCAAGTGCGAAGGCTTCATACAGCTTTTTGATCAGCACGTCCAGCTCTGCGCAGCGTTTCTTTGCCCTGCGGATTCTGTTTTTGGTTTCCCTGACCTCCTGCGCCTGCCGGAGTTGGGAGGCCTCGCGCACCCTGCGCGCAAACTCCACCTCATTGGCAATCGCGTACCGGCTGACCGAGCGGATGGTTTTCAGAATCAGCGCCCGCAGGTTCTTCGTGGAAATCTGGTGCGATACGCACTCTGCGGTTTCGCGCTTTCTTGACAGCGTATAGGTGGAGCAGTTGTAGGAATCGCTTGCGAATAGTCCGTTTTCGTCCGTCTTGCCGTGGCGATGGTTGTACATCCGCTGCCCGCACTCCGCGCAGTACAGCAGGCCCGTCAGGGGATTGGCCACGCCCAGCGTATCCGTCCGCTTTTTGCTTTTCAGCGCGCACTGGGCAAGCTCCCATGTCTCTTTGGTGACGATGGGCTCGTGCGTGTTTTCAAAGATCAGCCACTTTTCTCTGGGGTTGGGATGGCGCTTGTCCCGGTAGAACCGTTTCCCCGAACGGAAGTTGACCGTATGCCCCATGTATTCCTGATGCGTCAGAATCCGCGTCACCGTAGCGCCGTTCCAGTCATGCGCATGGGCCTCCCCGGTGTAGTCCCGCCTGAGCCCGCAGGCGTGCTTTGTAAAGTAGAAGCCGGGATTGTTCACCCGCTCCGCAGTCAGGATGCGCGCGATCTCATACGGCCCGTGCCCCTCGCAGGCCATCTGATAGATGCGCCGGACAACGCCCGCCGCCTCCTCGTCGATGAGCCAGTGGTGCTTGTCCTCCGGGTCCTTGCGGTAGCCATAGATGCAGTTGTTGTTGGTCGGCTGACCGGCTTTTCCGCGCACCTGATAGGCGGCGGTCAGCTTCTTTGACTGATCCTTCAGATACCAGTCGTTCATGATGTTGAGAAACGGGACAAATTCTCCCGTCTCAGGCTGGTCATTGTCCACGCCGTTGGCGATGGCGATGAACCGCACATCGTGCTTGCGGAAGAACACCTCCGTATAAAAGCCTGTTTCCAGATAATTGCGCCCAACCCGGCTCATGTCCTTGGCAAGAATCACGCCGACCTTGCCGGCCTCCACGTCGGCAATCAGGCTCTTCCAGCCGGGGCGGTCAAAGTTGCCGCCGCTCCAGCCGTCATCCGTGTAGTGCCTGCAGTTGGTAAAGCCATGCTCGGCAGCATAGCTTTCAAGATAGCGCTTCTGATTGACAATGGAGTTGGATTCTCCCTCCTGGTCATCATCGCGCGAAAGGCGTTCATACAGCGCCGTAATCTTTTCGTTCAATACAATTTCCTCCTTTGCAGGAATGATTTTGAAAAAGGGTTTCCAAGGATCGTTTTCACGCACATATAATATACGGAGGAAAATCAGGAAGAGCCCCGTATTGCGCAGATCTGCAATTTCTCTCTGCCATATCGCTGTAGAATTGCAGATTTGCAACAAATTTGACTGGAAGCACGGGCTCTGGTATCATGAACACATCAAGCATACGCAGGAGGATACGAACATGCAGGAAAAATGGCTGCCCGGTACGCTGAGGGAGAGAATCCGCGACCTGTGCAAGAGCAGGGACATCTCCCAGACCAATCTGGCGCAGGAGCTTGGCATCGACAAAAGCACCCTGAGCCGCTTTCTGACCGAAAAGACCAACAAGCTGTCCAGCGACTGCCTCGTGGCCATCGCCGGGTACTTCGGCGTCTCGACGGATTTCCTTCTGGGCCTGACGAACATCGCCGCCCGGAAAAACTACGACATCGAAGCGCTTGGCCTGTCCGCCAGCGCAGCGGCCAATCTGGCACAGGGCCGCGTCCGGCAGGAGGTTGTCAGCCAGCTTCTGGAAAACCCGAGATTCGCGGAGCTGACCCAGCAGATTGCCCTATACCAGCAGGGATTTCTGGCCTCCGGCGTGGCTGCGCAGAACCAGTTCTACAGCTCCATGAGCAGCCTTCTGCTCGAGCACGGCAAGGCCCATCCAGAGGACAGGGACGCGGCAAAGGAGGCTGTCCAGCAGATACAGGCGTTCAAGCGTCCCATCTATGCGGACGAGGTGGACAGCATGACCCGGAGCTTCCGTCAGATTCTCAGCGAGATGAAGCAGGACGGGCCGGAGCGCGCGAAGCAGTCCGCCATCACCGTGAAGGAGAGCCTCAAGGAGTCCACCGACTTGCTGCCTCGGGAAAACGGAGGCTTATCCGTTTCGCCGGAGGGCGTCATGAACATGCTCGCCATGGGACTTGATCAGATAAAAGTTCCGGAGGCCTACCGCGCGGAAATGGGCGCCGCCACCGACGGCCTGAAGCAGGCCATTTCCGACTATTTCACTACGATGTACACGATTCATATGAAGGAGTTGACCCTCAACGAACGAAACACTTTGCCTGATGATTCAAAACGGAAGCCCTGAAGCCTGCACTGAGCTGATTGAGCGCAATGCCGGCTTCATTCGCCAGCTCGCCGGGCAGATTGAGAAGCTGTATCCCTGCGCGGCGATAGGCTTTGAGGATTACGAGCAGGAGGGGCGAATCGCCCTGCTCCGCGCCGCCCGACTCTTTGACCCTGATAGAGGCAGCTTCCTTACCTTTGCATCCACCGTCATCCGCTCCGCGATGCTCGATGCGCTGAGGCGCGTTCATCCCGAAATCCAATCCGTCGCATGGGAGAAGCTCCCGCAGCCGGCTGAGGCAGCGCAAAACCAATACATCGTTCCAGGCCTCGATCCATATCGGAAGAATCCTGAGCAGATTTATCTGCAAAAGGAGCAGATGGACGAGCTGTATGCCGCCATGGAGCAGACATCCATCCGGGAGAACGCATGGGTTCGCCATCGGTTTGGATTTGATGACGAGCCCTGCACGCTGGCAGCC
>JBJEYK010000139.1:0-6914 GCA_051886775.1 Candidatus Ventricola sp.
GGCGCAGCAGCCTGCGGATGACGTTGGCCAGATTGGAGCCGAACACGCCGCGATATGCGTGAATCTCGTCGATGACGATGTAGCGCAGGTTTTCAAAAAGCTTGACCCATTTGGTGTGATGCGGCAGGATCCCGGAGTGCAGCATGTCCGGATTGGTCACCACGATATGCCCGGCCTGGCGCACCTGCCGCCTCGCCGCGGCGGGCGTGTCACCATCGTAGGTGTAGGTCTTCACATCGACGCCCATGGCCTCGATCAGCTCGTACAGCTCCGACACCTGATCTGCGGAGAGCGCCTTTGTCGGAAACAGATACAGCGCCCGCGCGTCGGGCTGAGCCAGGATCGTCTGGAGCACGGGCAGATTGTAGCACAGCGTCTTGCCGGAGGCCGTCGGCGTGACGACGCAGATGTCCTTCCCCTCTGCCGCCAGGTCAAACGCCTGGCGCTGATGGCTGTACAGCCTGTGAATCCCCCGCGCGGCCAGCACGGGCGCAATGCGGCTGTCCAGCCCCTCGGGGAAGGGATCGTAGCGCGCCTCCCGGGCAGGGATCGTCTCCCAATGGGTCACGTTCTCCATGAAGGACGGCGTGTGCCGGAGCCGGTCGAGCAGCTGTTCAAGGTTCATAGGATTCCTCCTGCGCAGCGAGATGGAGCATTCTGGAAACGGCGACGGCGACGACGGACAGATAGGTCGCCATCAGGATCGGCTGCGCGACGCTCACCAGCGCGACGACCGTGTACGCGCCGAGCGACGCGCATACGCCTGTCAGCAGCGGATCCTGCGCGGCCCTGCGCCAGCAGGCGTGAAGCGCCAGCACATGACACGCGATCAGCGAGAGCGTGCCGGGCAGGCCGATGGTCAGCAGGTATTGCAGCACCTGGCAGTGCGCGTCGTTGAAAACGCCGTAGCGCAGCATGTCCGGGTTGTCAAAATACGGCGAGAGGATGGCGCGGGTACAGTCCACGCCCCGGCCAAGGAGCCAATCCGCCGTCGAATAGTCCGCCAGCGCGCGCACAGCCCGGCGATAGACGAAGCCGCGGCGCGTGCCCCAGCTGTCGTCAAAGCGGAGAAGGTCTCCCAGCGCGCCCAGCTCGCGCTCCGGCTCAAGAACCGTGAAGCGATAGATCGCAGCGAGGGCAGCGAGCAGCATTGCTGCGCCCACGACAAAGAAACAAACCATCAGTCTGTTTCTGCCGGGCGCGCGCACGCCGCGCCGTCCCAGCCAAAGGCACAGCACCGCGGCCAGCACGAGCAGCGCGCACGCCCCTGCGGCCACGCCACGCTGACACAGGGCGAGGAACAGCCCGGTATACGCCCTGCGCCGAACGCTGAAAAGCAGCAGCGGCTGCATGATCAGCAGCGCCGCAAACGACAGCGCCCACAGCAGGAGCGCTCTGCCCATGCAGCGCCAATCGTCGCCGCACAAGGTAAGCAGCACGGCAAAGCCCGCCTGCGCTGCCGCGAAGGCGCTATCGCTCCCGGCGGCGGCAATGGCCGCCTCGCATGCGATCGTGCCCAGCAGCGCGGGACAGCGTACTGCCCACCGCTTGGCGGCGACGAACCACACCGCTGTCATCGGCAGCAGCATCGCCACATAGCCCCCAAAGAAATCGAGATTGCCGATGGTCGACAGAAACAGCTTTTCCTGCCCCGGCGCGATGCCTGCATAAAAGTGCAGCGGATCGATGCCCAGCGCATTGAGCACGCCCAGCAGCGCGACACAGCCGCCAGCCAGGCCGATCAGCCAGGACAGCGCGTGCCCGCGCAGCCGCCCCGCCGCGATGGCCAGCGCCGCCGCCCCGCACGACAGCAGAAAGACAAGCCCGCAGCCGCGCCCCTGGCTGCCCCGAAGCACAGCCTCAGAAAAGCCCTGCCGGGCCGCGGAGAGGACGCACGCGAGCAGAAAGAGCGCCGCAGACAGAAGAATCCCCCATGCGCCCGCATCGCGCGGCAGGCGCTGCCTGGCCGCGAGGCAGCAGACGAGTGAGAACAGCGCCAGCGCCGGCATCAAGCCGCAAACCCAGTCAATTTTCACCCGGTTGATATCAAAAAAGGCGTTGCGGAAGACGAGCGGCAGCGCGACCAGCATCGCCGCCGCGCAGAGAAACGCTGCGAGCGCCGGCAGCCTCCGCATGCCATATTGCCTGAGATCACGCATTCCTTTCGCCCTTCCAAGCAGCTTTGCAGTTTCTTCTCTTTGGAAATCCTCTCTATTGTATAGCATCCGCAGGCAATGCGCAAGCCAAAACAGGGGGATCGGCAGAATTTCGCAGCGCGAAAAGGGCGGACGAATCCGCCCGCCCCTATGCATGCCGTCAGGCCATGACCTCCTGATCCGTGTGGATCTCAATTTGATCGCCGCGCACGCGCAGCTCCACGCGGCTGCCGGTCCTATCTCCGGCGAGCAGCAGATCGCACAGCGGATCCTCGACCAGCCTGGTGATGGTTCTGCGCAGGTTGCGCGCGCCGCTCATCGCGTCCACGCCCTCGCGGGCCAGCAGACGCGGCACGTCGTCGTCGTAGGAGAGGACGACGTTCTGCGCGGCCAGCATGCGCACAATTCTGCCCAGCATCAGCGCGGCAATCCGCTGCGCATCCTCCTGCGTCAGCCGGTGCATCACGATCAGCTCGTCGATCCTGCCCAGGAATTCCGGGCGGAACGTCTCGCGCACCTTAGCCAGGATCGCTCTGGCGGGATCGGGAGCCTGCGCGTCGCTTGTGAAGCCCAGGCGCTTATCCATATCGAAGGACACGCCCGAGTTGGATGTCATGATCACGATGGTGTTCCGGAAATCGACCTGGCGGCCCACACTGTCCGTCAGCCGGCCGTCGTCCAGCAGCTGTAACAGCAGGCTGAAGATCTTGGGATGCGCCTTTTCGATCTCGTCGAACAGCACGACGCTGTACGGGCGCTTGAGCACGGCGTCCGTCAGCTGGCCGCCCTCGCCGTGGCCGACATAGCCGGGCGGCGAGCCGATTAGCCGCGAGGCTGTGGCTTCCTCTGCGTATTCGGACATGTCGATGCGGATCAGCGCGTCCTCGCTGCCGAAGAGCGCCTCGCTCAACGCCTTGCACAGCTCCGTCTTGCCTACGCCGGAGGGGCCGAGCAGCATGAACACGCCTACCGGCCTTGTGGGATCGCTCAGCCCGGCGCGGGAGCGGCGCAGCGCCTTGGCGATCGCGTGGATCGCCTCCTGCTGGCCGATGACCCTGCGCGCCAGGCGTGCCTCCAGGCCGCGCAGGTCGGCGCTGCCCGACGCGCCCATGCGATCGATGGGCACGCCCGTCCACTGGGACACCACGCGGGCGATTTCCTGCGCGTGAATCACCCTTCCGCCCAGCGCGTCCGGCTGCTGTGCGTTCGTCCACTGACCCAGCTTGGCCATGGAGGCCGCCTCGTCGATCAGGTCGATGGCCTTGTCCGGCATATGCCGGTCGGTCACATATCGGGCGGACAGCGACACGGCGGCGGACAGCGCATCGTCCGCAATGGTTACCTCATGGAAGGCCTCGTAGCGGCTGCGCAGGCCCGTAAGGATGGCCAGCGTCTGCGCCTCATCCGGCTCGCGCACGTCGACGCGCTGAAAGCGGCGGGCGAGCGCGGCGTCCTTTTCGAAGTGTTTGCGGTATTCCTTGTAGGTTGTCGCGCCGATGACGCGCATTTCGCCGCGTGCCAGCGCGGGCTTGAGGATGTTGGCCGCGTCCAGCGTGCCCTCGCTCGTGCTGCCCGCGCCGATCAGCGTATGGATTTCGTCGATGAACAGGATGACGTTGCCCGCCTCCTGGACGGCGGCGATCACGTTCTTGATCCGCTCCTCGAACTCACCCCGCAGCTTGCTGCCGGCGATCAGCTGCGCCATGTCCAGCGCGTAAATCTGCGTGCCCGCCAGCATCGGCGGAGCGCTGCCCTGCGCAATCCGCGCGGCCAGCCCCTCGACCAGCGCCGATTTGCCGACGCCCGGCTCGCCGATGAGCATGGGATTGTTCTTGGTCTTTTTGCCGAGGATGCGGATCATCGCGTCCAGCTCATCCTCCCGGCCGATCATCGGCTCCAGCTTGCCGTCCCGGGCCATCTGGGTGAGATTCCGGGCGAAGCTGTCCAGCGCGGCGGCCTTCTGATCCTCGCGCGCGGTCTGCTCCTGCGCCCTGGCCGCCTGCTGCACCTCCTGGTTGGAGACGGGCTCCGCTGAAGCGGCAATGCTCCGCGCCACTGCCGGGCGCTCGATCTCGCCGGCGGCATCGACCAGCGCGGCGCGCATGGCGTCCAGCGGCCTGCCCAGCCCGGCGAGAAGCTCCACCGCGGCGCAGCCCTCCTCATAGAGCAGCTCCTGCCAGATGTGCGCCACACCGGCCATCGTCTTCTTCTGCGGATTGGCGTAGCTGAGCGCCCGCACCAGCACGCGCTGGGCGTGCGGCGTCAGCCCTGTGATCCGGGAAAAGCCCTCGCCCCGGCCATAGCGCGCAAGCACCGCCTGCTCCACCTGCTGGGGCGTCACCTCGCCGAGGATGCAGGCCGACAGCGCGTCGCCGATGCGGCACAGCCCAATGAGCAAATGCCCCGTGCCCATTCGCTCGTGCCCCATCGTCGCAGCGCTGATCTGCGCCTGAACAAGCGCGCGGTTGGCGCCCTGCGTGAAGCCCCTTGGAAGATTGACCATTTGCGTCCTCCTTCCCCGTCACACATTCGGGCGGCGCTTGGCCAGAGCGAGGATCATGCTGCGCAGCGTGCCCGCGCACAGCGCGTCCTTCATTGCCAGCGGCAGCGGCACGGCCTGCGGGGACAATGCGGCCAGCATCAGACTGGCCTCCTCCGGGGTGACGATCTTCTCCGCCTTCAGGTGCTCGACAATGCGCGCGGCGTCCGCCCCGGAGATGGAGGTGCCGATGCGCTGATACAGCGATTGCAGCAGCTCCTCCCGGCTGGTGGAGGCCAGGCGGACGATGCGGATATAGCCGCCGCCGCCGCGTCTGGATTCGATCACATAGCCGTGATCCGGCGTGAAGCGCGTGGCCAGCACATAGTTGATCTGAGACGGCGCGCACTGAAAATGCTCCGCCAGCTCGTTGCGCCGAAGCTCGATTTCATGCGTCTCATCCTCCATGAGCGCCTTGATGAAATCCTCGATCGCGTCGCTGAGCAGTCTCATTGCTAAACACCTCGATTCCACAGAATGAACTCTTGTTGAACTTTCTTTGACCTTTACATTATACGCACTTTCGTCCCGAAGCGCAAGAGCGATCTGCAAGAAAAAACTGCCGGTCGTCTTGGGCGATATGCCTTGCGTCCGCAGACGGCGTATCGTATAATAAACGGGTATGGACAGCACACGAATAGGAGTTTTATCGTCATGATCATTTTGAGCGCGCAGAACATTGCCAAGTCCTTCGGCGTCAATGCCGTCCTGCGGGACGTGTCCTTCACCATCCAGCAGGGCGACAGGATCGGTCTGGTTGGCGTCAACGGCTGCGGCAAATCCACCCTGATGCGCATCATCGCCGGATTGGATGCCCCGGACAGCGGCGAGCTGGCCATCGTGCGCGGCACGCGCATCGGCTACCTCGCCCAGCAGGACATGGTGACCAGCGGAGCCAGCGTTTGGCAGGAGCTGGAGAGCGTCTACACGCCGGTTTTTGACATGGAAGCCCGCCTGCGGGCACTCGAGGACGAGATGGGCCGCGCGCACGAGGACGCCGCGCAGTTTTCACGCCTGTCCGCCGAATACGACAAGCTGACACGCCGCTTCGAGGAGGCGGACGGCTATGCCTGGAAGAGCATGGTCAGCGGCGTGCTCAACGGCCTGGGCTTCACCCCCGCGCAGTACGCCCAGAGCGTCGATTCCCTCAGCGGCGGCGAAAAGACGCGCCTGTGTCTGGCGCGGCTGCTGCTGCAAAAGCCCGACCTGCTGCTGCTGGACGAGCCGACCAACCACCTGGACATGGAGACGCTCGGCTGGCTTGAAAACTACCTGTGCGCCTATCGCGGCAGCGTGCTGGTGATCTCGCACGACCGGTACTTCCTGGATCACGTCTGCACGGGCATGGTCGAAATCCTGATGGGCAACGCCGAGCAGTACAGCGGCAACTACACGCGCTATATCGCCCAGCGCCAGGAGCGCTTTGAGACGCGCATGCGCGCCTATACGCTCCAGCAAAAGGAGATCGAGCGCCAGCAGGCCATCATCGCGCGCTACCGGATGTTCAACCGGGAGAAGTCCATCCGCGCGGCGGAGAGCCGCGAGAAGGCGCTCGAGCGCATGGAAAAGCTGGAAAAGCCCGCGGATGAGCGCGCCATCCGCTTTCAGTTTGAGGCGCGGCGGCGCACCGGCGAGGACGTGCTGCACATCAGCGAGGTGAGCAAGTCCTTCGGCGAGAAGCGCCTGTTCGATCACCTTTCGCTGCATGTGCGCGCGGGCGACCGCATCGCGCTCATCGGCCCCAACGGCGTGGGCAAATCCACGCTGATCAAGCTGATCACCGGCGAGGAAAGCGCCGACACCGGCGACATCCGCTACGGCGCGAACGTCGACATCGGCTACTACGACCAGCACCAGAGCGCGCTGCACCCGGAGAAGACCGTGCTCGACGAGGTGTGGGATCGTTTCCCGAGGATGGAGCAGTCCGACGTGCGCGGCGCGCTGGGGATGTTCCTGTTCACCGGCGACGACGTGTTTCAGCCGATCAAGACCCTCTCGGGCGGCGAAAAGGGGCGCGTCGCGCTCACGGCGCTGATGCTGCGCAAGGACAACCTGCTGCTGCTGGACGAGCCGACCAACCACCTGGACATGGATTCCCGCGAGGTGCTCGAGGACGCGCTCTCCGGCTTTGGCGGTACCATCATCACGGTGTCGCACGACCGATACTTCATCAATCGCGTGGCGGACCGCATCATCGAAATGCAGCCGGACGGCGTGAC
>JBJEYK010000140.1:0-1526 GCA_051886775.1 Candidatus Ventricola sp.
GAGGTAAAGTCGTTCTCAGCGCCGTCGATGACGCCGGTCTCCAGCGCGGAGTAGACCTCGGAGTAGTTCATCGGGGTGGCCGCAGCGCCCAGGGCCTTCATCATGGAGATCATGATGACGTCATCCTGCGTGCGCAGCTTCAGGCCGCTCATGTCGGCGACAGAGTTGACCGGCTTCTTGGTGGTGTAGAAGGAGCGCGGGCCGGAGACGAAGTAGGTCAGGTTCACCAGGCCGGTCTCCTCCAGCAGCTGCTTGGTCAGGGTCGCGCCGAATTCGCCGTCCAGCGCAGCGTACTTCGCCTCGTCGCTGGAGAAGACATACGGCAGGGAGAACACGTTGAAGGCGTTGCAGGTCGGCGCAATGCCATTGGTCGAGATGCGGCACAGGTCCAGCGTGTCCAGCTGCAGCATGTCCGCGCAGGAGGTCTCGTCGCCCAGAACCGCGTTGTTGTGCAGCTCGATCTTCACCGTGCCGTTGGTGTACTGATCGACGAGCTCAATGAACTTCTTATCGCCCTCGACGTTCGGGGTGCCGTCGGCCTGATTGTCGGCCATACGGAAGGTGACGACGTTCTCGGCAAGGCCGGCTGCGGACAGCGCCAGTACCAGAACCAGGGACAGTGCGAGCAGGAATACCTTTTTCATGGGGACATCCTCCTTTAAAATATTCTGCAAACGCCCTTGGGCGTTTCACATTCTGACAACATAACATTTTCTATGAGGTTCGGCTTGTTTTTCGTCCCTTTCTTTGTCTATATTAAAGCACATTCATTTTGCAATTTCCTGCCTGTATTTTGCCAAAAACTTGCATAATTTTGTAATCTCGGCTATAATAAGGCGAACAGACGCATGCGACGGAAACGGAGATGAGCTTCCCATGCCAGATAAGCTGGATCATGCCATCGAATGCCACTTTTCGGAGTCCATGGATACCATCGACAACCGCTATACCGCGCACCCGAAGTATGAGATCTTCCTGCTCATCGAGGGTGACGTGACCATGCTCATCAACTCCCAGCGATACCTGATCGGCAACGGCGCGCTGGTGCTGCTCAATTCCAAGGATCTGCACATCTCCATGAACAACGCGCCGAGGATTTACAGGCGCATCACGGTCATGTTTGATTCGCGCACCATCCGTCAATTCAACACCGAACGCACCAATCTGCTCGACTGCTTCCGCATCGCAACAGCCCGGCAGCGCAGCATCATTTATCTCAGCCCCGAGCAGATCGCCACCTTCCGCTCGCTGGCAGAGCGCATCTTCGCCAGCTGCAGCTCTGCGGATTATGGCAGCGACATGCTCGCCTTCTCCGCGCTGCTGTCGCTGCTGGTGTTCATCAACCGCCTGTACCGGTCGCATCTGCCCAGGGTCGCCCCGCTGCCGCTCACGCCGATCATCCGCAGCATCGTCGATTATGTGGACAATCATATCGACGAGGACATCAGCGTCGGCGCGCTGTGCCGTCGCTTCTCCTATTCCCCGGCCTATATCAGCGCGCAGTTCTCCAAGCAAATGGGCCTGCT
>JBJEYK010000141.1:0-6849 GCA_051886775.1 Candidatus Ventricola sp.
CGAACTATGAAAAAGGGAATGGCGCTGATCGTTCTGCTGGTTGCGGCGGCGGTGATGCTCTCCGGCTGCAATCTGATCGGATATGACGCCGAGCTGGACGGCGCGCAGGTTGTGGCGAAGGTCAACGACACCGAGATCACCAAGGCCGAGTGGACGGCCTATCGCGACGCGATGGTGGCCTACGAGCAGCAGTATTTCAAGCAGTATTACGGCATCACCCTGCCGGTGGACGAGGAGTCCCTGGTCGCCTACGGCGAGGCTGCGCTGGAGCAGATGATCGAGAACCAGGTCATTGCGGACAAGATGAAGGAGCTGGGCATCGATCCGCTGGGCGAGGAGGACGCTGCCGACGTGGAGTCCTATGCTGACAGCATGCTGGAGTTCTACAAGATGCTGCTCCGCTATCAGAATTACCCGGATCTGGAGACCGTCGAGGAGGAGCAGGAGCGCCTGGCCGCCGCTGCCGAGGCTACGCCCGGCGAGGCGACGCCTGCTGAGGCTGTCAGCCTCGAGCCGGTGGCGACCATCACCGACGCGCAGCTCGACGAGATGCTCCTCAATGAGCTGGCACAGCTGGGCTACACGCGCGAGTACTTCGTGCAGAGCCAGACCTCCTCCGTGCAGAGCGACAAGCTGCACGAGGAGACCGGCAAGGATGTCGCCGTGACCGACGAGCAGGTCAGGGCGCAGTTTGACACGCTGGCTGCCCAGCAGAAGGAGAGCTACGACGCGACGCCGTCCGCGTATGCCTCTGCGGTCAACAATGGCTCGGACGTGTACTATGTGCCGGCGGGCTATCGCGGTGTGAAGAACCTGCTCATCAAGCTCAAGGCGGAGCGCCAGAGCGAGATTGACGGTCTCAAGAGCGAGCTGTCCACGGCGCAGAACACCCTGAGCAGCAGCAATGAGCAGCTTGAGGAGCTGCGCGCTGAGGATACCGCCGGGTATGACGAGGAGACGCTCAAGAGCTACAACGAGCAGATCGCCACGCTGGAGGAGCAGGCTGCCGCCGCCCAGGCGACCATCGACGAGACCCAGGCCAAGCTGGACACGGCAACCGAGGCTGCCTTTGCCGAGATCCTGCCCATCGCGCAGGAGGTACTGGCCAAGGCGCAGGCCGGCGAGGACTTTGACGCACTGGTCGAGACCTATGGCGAGGATACCGGCATGACGTCCGAGCCGAACAAGAGCCGCGGCTATCTGGTGTGCGACGGCCTGTCGATCTACGAGCAGAGCTTCCAGGATGCCGCTATGGCGCTGGAGAATGTCGGCGACCTCTCTGCTGAGCCGGTGAAGACCAGCTACGGCTATCACATCCTGCAGTATGCCACCGATGTCGACAGCGGCGAGGTGGAGTACACCGACGAGATCAAGAGCGCGATTTACAGCGACATGCTCTCCGAGGCGCAGGACGCCGCTTACGAGGCTGCTGTGACGCAGTGGGTCTCCGAGGCGGACGTGAAGACGTTCCCGAAGATCATGAAGTAAAAACTCAATGACGAGGCGCTCCCGGAGAGAATACCGGGAGCGCCTTTCTGTGTCAATTTGCGCGTGACGCGGGCATATCATGCTGGGGAGGAGGGATGCTTGTGCGCAGGTGCGGGGATCAGACGCGGCGCATGCTGGGCGTGCTGCTGGCGCTTGCCGGGGTGCTGATCGTCTTCCTGTGCCTGCCGATGCAGTTTCTGCTGATCGTGCTGGGGCTGGCGCTGACGGCACTGGGGCTGCTGCTGCTGCGGTGCTGAGCGCAGGAATCGGAGAGGGGGAGGACAATGAGCGTGAGAATGATCTGCGTGCGCGCGCCCAGGGTGCTGCGCGGGCTGATCCGCCTGCTGGCGGGCAGGGGTAAATAGCGGTGGCGCGCGAAAACCAAAAAGGAAAAAGGATGCCCGATTCCCTGGATGAGGGGGAACCGGGCATCCTTGTGAATCCATGCGGACGATTACAGCGCACGCTCGACCTTGCCGCTGCGCAGGCAACGGGTGCAGACGTTCATATGACGAACGGTGCCGCCGACGGTCACGCGAACACGCTGGGTGTTCGGCAGCCAAACGCGATTGCTCTTGCGGTTGGAGTGGCTGACGTTGTGGCCGCTCATGGCGCCCTTCTGGCAGACCTCACAAATCTTTCCCATAATCACACCTCCTTCTGGTGCGTAAACAGTCATAACACGGTTATTGTAGCACCTCATGCCCGATTTGGCAAGTGGTTTTTCGACTTTCCTGCGAATAAAATGCGAAAAAGCGCGCCCTTGCGCGTCCGGCCGAGGCGAGCAGGCGATTCGGGCGCATTATTTTTGCCGGAATCCTTGTAAAACCAGCCGTTTTCCTGTATACTGTAAGATGATCCATTGAGATCTCGGGGCGGTATGTCCCTTGCGCTAGGAGGGTTTTTATGGAATGCAAAATCAACAACGATCTCGGTCAGATCACGATCAGTGAGGATGTCCTGCTCAAGGTGGCGGGTTATGCTGCGCTGGAGTGCTACGGCATCGTCGCGATGTCTTCTAAGCGCGCAAAGGATGGTTTTGTGGAGTGGCTCGGCAGGGAGAACCTGACCAAGGGCGTACAGGTGAATGTGACCGATGAGGGCATCGATATCGACCTGTTCATCATTGTCGAGTACGGCATCTCCATCGTGGAGGTGTGCAAGATCATCAAATCGCAGGTCTGCTACAAGATCGAGAACATGACGGGCGCAAAAGTGCGCAAAGTAAATATTTCGGTCGAGGGTATCCGCGTCTGATCCCTGACGAAACTGGAGGCGAATTCTTTGTCACAGCAAGCAATTGACGGGCTGCTTCTGAAGGAAATGATCATTGCAGGAGCGAACCTGCTGGAGCACAACCGCGAAGCCATCGACGCGCTGAACGTGTTCCCCGTGCCGGACGGCGACACGGGCACCAACATGTCCCTGACGATGAAATCCACCGTGAAGGAAATCGCGGCGCAGGACATCGCCGACGCGTCCCGGCTGGCCAACATGGCGGCGCGCGGCGCGCTCAAGGGCGCGCGCGGCAACTCCGGCGTGATCCTCTCCCAGATCCTGCGCGGCTTCGCCCGCGGTATCGAGGGATGCCAGACAGTGGACGCCGAGGCGTTCGCCCGCGGCCTGCGCTCCGGCGCGGATACCGCGTACAAGGCGGTCATGAAGCCCAAGGAGGGCACCATCCTCACCGTCATCCGCGTGATTGCGGAGGATGCGGGCCGCTATGTGGTCAAGCATCCTGGCAACCTGCCGGGCCTGATGGACAAGGTGATCCGCAGCGGCGAGGCCATCCTGGCCAAGACCCCGGAGATGCTCCCCGCTCTCAAGCAGGCGGGCGTGGTGGACTCCGGCGGACAGGGCCTGCTGACGGTGTTCAAGGGCTGGCGCGCGGCGTTCAATGGCGAGAAGATCGAGGACACCTCCGCCAACATCGGCGAGGCGGCGACCTTCGAGTTCGAGGACGACCACGATTCCCTCGAGGAAATCAAGTTCAAATACTGCACGGAGTTCATCATCCAGGAGATGAACGAGGGCGTGACGGAGGACGACATCAACAAATTCCGCACCCGCCTGACCCGCATCGGCGACTGCGTCGTCGTGGTGGGCGACTTCTCCCTGGTGAAGGTGCATGTGCATACCAACGAGCCTGGCAAGGCGCTCAACTACGCCTGCGAGCTGGGCGAGCTGGTCAACCTCAAGATCGACAACATGGCCGAGGAGCGCCGTGAGCGCCTGCGCGCCGCGGAGGAGGCTCAGAAGGCCGCCGAGCAGAAGCGACAGGAGGAGGAGGCCGCCAGGGAGGCGGAGCCGCTCAAGGACTATGGCATGGTGGCCGTGTCGCTGGGCGAGGGCTTCTCCAGCATCTTCAGCGACCTGGGCGTCGATCACATCGTCGAGGGCGGACAGACCATGAACCCCAGCATCGAGGACATTCTCGACGCGGTCAGCGGCGTCGGCGCGAAGACGGTGTTCGTCCTGCCCAACAATTCCAATGTCATCCTCGCAGCCTCCCAGGCGGCGGAGCTGGCGGAGGTCGATGTCGTCGTCCTGCCCACCAAGAACGTGGCCATGGGCATCGGCGCGGTCATCGCCTTCAACCCAGAGGCCAGCGTCGAGGAGAATCGCGAGATGATGACGGCTGCCGCCGAGCAGGTTAAGACCGGTCAGGTCACCTTCGCCGTGCGCGACACCGTCTTCGAGGACAAGGAGATCAAGGAAGGCGACATCATCGGCATCCACAACGGCCGCATCGAGACCGTCGGCCAGAGCATCCACGACATTGCGCTCGATCTCGTCGGGCATGTGGTGGAGGACGGCGATTCGCTGATCACCGTCTACTACGGCCAGGATACCGAGGAGGCTGACGCGCAGGCGCTGGGCGACGAGGTGGCCGCGCAGTTCCCCGACCTGGATGTCGAGGTGCAGTACGGCGGCCAGCCGCTGTACTACTATCTGATTTCCGCAGAGTAAACACATTCATTGCCGCGCCGTGCTGGCGATGCAAGTCTGCTATCGCATCCTTGCATCGGTTGGAGAACGAGAAAACATCATTTCTCGCGCGCCCTACGGGCACACTCCAAATGATATCGGAAGCAGACTGCGTCTGCTCCTCGCGGCGCACATGTCGCCGCTGCGGATTTCATATGAAGGGGCCGCGGCCCCTTCATGCATCCCCAGAGACTGTTTCCTGCTTTGTTGATAGTCTGTGCCGCGCCGTGCTGGCGCGGCTTTTTCCCTTTTATGGACACATGAAGGACGGAGGTGGCTGCATGCGCGAGCTGTCGCAGATTCGGGGCTTTGGCCCCAAGCGTCTGGAGGCGCTGGAAAAGCGCGGCATCCGCACTGCGCTCGATCTGGTGGAGCGCCTGCCCACCGGCTACCGGGACACCACGCAGCCGCTCTCCCCGGCGCAGATGACGGAAGGCACGACGGCCTGCTTCGAGGGCTTTGTCGCCGGAGCGCCGGCACTGCGGCGCGCGCGCGGCATGCAGTGGGTGAGCGCGACTGTCGCGGACGCGCTGGGGAAGATCCGCTGCATGTGGTTAAACCAGCCCTGGATGAAGGAGCAGCTGCACGACACGCAGCATGTGACGCTCTATGGCCGCGCCGTGCGCAAGAAGAACGGCTTGTTCGTCATCAATCCGACACTGGAGCAGCCGGGCAGCATCATTCCGGTCTATGCGCCGGTGCCGGGCGTGGGGCAAAAGCCCCTGCGCGACGCCGTGCGCCTGCTGCTGGAGGAATACGACGAGCCGGATCCGCTCCCGGAGACGTTCGTGCGCCGCTATGATCTGATGGACCGGCGGGAGGCGCTGGAGACGGCGCATTTTCCGGCGGACATGGCGTCCCTCTCCCGGGCCAAGGAGCGGCTGGCCTTTGAGGAGCTGCTGCTGTTTCAGGCGGCGGTGTGCGCTTCGGCGGGGGACAGGCGCAGCGCGCAGCCGCTGGATGTGCAGGACGCATGGATCGATGCGTTCTTTGCCTCGCTGCCCTTTCCGCCGACGGGCGCGCAGCGCCGCGCCGTGCAGGAGATCGCGCAGGATCTGCGAGCTGACCGCGCGATGGCGCGCATGGTGCAGGGCGACGTGGGCTGCGGTAAGACGCTGATTGCGCTGTGCGCGCTGGCGCTGTGCGTGCGCGCGGGCGGCCAGGGCGCGCTGATGGCGCCCACGGAAATCCTCGCTGCGCAGCATTACCGGAGCGCGGTGGAGACGCTTGCGCCGCTGGGCATCCGCTGCGGCTTGATGACCGGCAGCATGACGGCGGCGGAGCGGCGCCGCGCGCGGGAGGCCGCCGCCACGGGCGAATGGCAGGTGATCATCGGCACGCACGCGCTGCTGTCCGAGGGCGTGGAATATGCCTGTCTGCGCCTGGCGATCACCGACGAGCAGCACCGCTTCGGCGTTCGCCAGCGCACGGCGCTGGAGGGCAAAGGGCTGTCGCCGCACGTGCTGGTGATGAGCGCGACGCCGATTCCCCGGTCGCTCTCTTTGGTGCTTTACGGCGATCTCGATCTGTCGGTGGTGGACGAGCTGCCGCCGGGCCGCACGCCGGTGCGCACGCGCATCGTGCCGGAGGAAAAGCGCGAGGGGCTGTACAGCTTCATCCGCGCGCAGGCGGCGCAGGGCTATCAGACGTATGTGGTCTGCCCGCTGGTGGGCGAGGAGGACACGGATGACCCGACCCTCCGCAGCGCCGCGCAGGTGCACCGGGAGCTTTTGCAGGCGCTTGCACCGCTGCGCGTGGGCCTGCTGCACGGGCGGCTGAACAAGCAGGAGAAGGAGCGGACGCTGGAAGCCTTCGAAGACGGCGCGCTGGACGTGCTGGTCGCCACGACGGTGATCGAGGTGGGCGTGAACGTCCTGCGGGCAACGGTAATGGTCATCGAGGGCGCGGATCGCTTTGGCCTGGCGCAGCTGCATCAGCTGCGCGGCCGCGTGGGGCGCGGCGCGCAGGAGAGCTGGTGCTTCCTGATGGCGGAGCCGAACGACCGGCTCCGGACGCTGGCGGCCACAAACGACGGCTTCGTGGTGGCTCAGAAGGACCTGGAGCTGCGCGGCGCGGGTGAGTTCTTCGGCACACGCCAGCATGGCGAGCCGCAGATGCCGGCGCTGATGCTTTCCCCGGACAGCCGGCTGCTGCTGCGCACGCGGGAGGCGTTCCTCTCGCTATCGCGCGAGGCGCCGCAGGAGCGGGAGCAGATTCTGCGCGCGGCAAGGCGGAAATATGAGCGCAGCGGCGCGTTCTTTGCCAGAAACTGAACGCCTGAACGCGGCTTGCGCTGCCGTACAGAGGGGTACAAAGCTGAGCGAATAGGTAAAATAAGCTAGAATCTATACAAAAAAACACGCACAAATATTG
>JBJEYK010000142.1:0-29914 GCA_051886775.1 Candidatus Ventricola sp.
TCCTACTGGGGCAACGAGCAGTCGGGTGCGCGCAGGCGATACTATCACCTGACGGACGCCGGGCGCAGGCTGTATGAGGAAAACCGGGAGGATTGGCGCAAGTATCGCACAATGATATCAAATCTGTTTGGAATGGAGGACGCGTCAGATGATGAACAAGCGCATTCGCAGCATGATCGATGAGATCTTTTCGGAGATGAAGATGACGGCGGAGAACCTCGCCCTGCGCGACGAGCTGATGGCCAACGCACAGGCCCGCTATGAGGACTCCGTGGCGCAGGGCCGCAGCGAGGAGGAGGCCTTCGCCGAGGTGGCCGCGTCGCTGGGCGACGTGCAGTCCCTGCTGAACGAGATGAACGCCACATCCGCGCAGGATGAAGCGGAGGCCGCGCAGGACGCCGCCGAAGCCGCGCAGGACACCGCCGAGGCCGCGCAGGACGATGCCGAGGACGCGCAGGACGCCGCCGAGGACGCACAGGACGCCGCCGAGGCCGCACAGCAGGTGGACGGCGAGCCGTGCGCCACGGATCTGGGCGACGCACTGGGCAAGGCGTTCAGCGCACTGGGCGATCTGGGCCAGTCGATCATGCCGCAGGCCAAAAAGCTCGTGCGCGACGTGGACGACGCGACGGGCGGCATGCTCCGGGAGATTGGCCGCGCGGCCCGCAAGGGCATGCGCGACGCGCAGAAGGCCGCCGGCGAGGCGATCGACCGGATGTCGGGCGACAAGGGCGAGCTGGTGTTCGACTTCGGCCCCGGCAAGGAGCAGCCCAAGGCGGCCAAGACCCCCGATGCCCTGCGCAGCGAGGCGGCGGACATCCGCGCCCAGGCCGAGCTGAAGGAGGTCGCGGGCGACCAGGAGGGCGCCAGGGAGCTGCGCGCGCAGGCCTACGCGCTGGAGACGCAGGCGGAGGCCATCGAGCAGGCGGAGGCCATCGAGGCCGCGCGCCGCGACGCGCAGCAGGCCGAGGAGCCGACGCGTGAGCCGCTCGTCAATGAGGACGGCGAAATCGACGAGGATGCCTTCTCCCGTGCGGTGGACGACATGGCCCGCGAGGCCGAGGCGGCGGCGGCCGGCGCGGCCGGTGCGACCGGTGCGGCCGGTGCGACCGGAGAGGGGTATACCGTGCGCGACGCGAAGGAGACGGTCACCGGGCGCCAGAGCTTCCCGGCGGCGGGGCTGCACGGCGTGGATGTGAAGCTCGACGCGGACGACGTGGAGATCGTCCCGGCGGACGGCGGCGAGATCGAGACGCTCTGGGAGGCGCAAAACGTCGACGGCGAGCCCGTCGTGACGATGGAGGGGCACAAGCTCGTCATCCGCCGCAAGAACCCGGACGTGTTCAAGACGTTCTTCTCCGTCTTCACCAAGGAGGGCGGCAGGATCACCATCCGCGTGCCGCGCGGCTACGCGGCGAACTACACCGTCACCACCACCTCCGGCGACGTGCACATCGGGCACATCGACGCGGACGAAATCAAGGTCAACTCCACCTCCGGCGACGTGCGCGTGGAGCCGGACGCCGGCACGCGCGTGGATCGGGTTGAGGTGAGTACCGTCTCCGGCAGAGCGGCGATCAGCGCGTGCGCGGGCGACGTGTCGGCCACGACGGTCTCCGGCAGCCTGTTCGTCTCCTGTGACGCGGATCGCGTGGACGTGAACACCGTCTCCGGCGAAACGCACATCGAGGGCGCGTGCGCCCAGTGGGAGGTCGACTCCGTCTCCGGCGACGTGGAGCTGCTGTGCACCGTCGCCCCCACCCGCAAGGTGGACATCAACACCATGTCCGCCAACGTCCGCCTGGCGCTGCCGGGCGAGATCCGCGGCTTCGCAGCGGAGATGAACGCTGCGCTCGGCGGGTCGATCGTCAACGAGTTCGGCCCCAACCGCTACGGCACCTGCGCGCTGCCCATCCACATGGACACGATGAGCGGCAAGCTGATGATCACCAGGCTGTACTGACTGACAGGAGGAGCACATGGATAAAATCAAGGAGCTGGCTGGCATTGTCTTTGGCGGCAGGCTGATCGTCGAGGGCAATGGCCGCACGTTTGCCAAGGCGCCGGTCTGGCTGGCCGTGCTGCTGGGGCTTTCCAGCATCCGGCTGGCCGTGGTCACGGTGGTGCTGGTCATCGCCTTCGGCATGCGCGCGCGCATCGTCAAGGCATAAAGGAGGAAGGATCATGGATTTTGAGCAGATCAAGCAGAATCTGGTCGGCGCGGTCAACCGCCTGGCGGTGCTCCGCGTGATTGTGACCTCCCGCAGCGAGAAGGTCGCCGACCTGCCGGCGCTGTATGCGCTGCTGGCGGTGCTGCTCGCGCCGCTGGGCTGCCTGGCGCTGGTCGCGCTGGGGCTTGTCACCGGCCACGCCATGCGCTTCGAAAAGGACGCAGCGAGAGCGTAAATATCAGGACGCGCGGATGCTTTACACGTCCGCGCGTTTGTGATACCATCAGGATCAATACAGGAGAAAGCGAGGGGAACACCCATGGATTCCCTTTTTGGCAAAAGCAAGAGAAAGCCGGGCGGCGTGCTCGTGCTCTACACCACGCGCCACGGCGCGACCCAGCGCTATGCCGAGCGCATCGCCGCGCCGCTGGACGCGCTGGTCAAGGATGCTGCGTACGCCAGGATCGCCGACGCGAAGACCTATGACGCCATCGTGGTGGGCTGCTGCGTCTACGCCGGCAAGCTCAAGGGGCTGGATTTCCTGGAGCAGCACGCCGGGGAGCTGGCGGACAAGCGCCTGGTCGTCTTCACCTGCGGGCTGAATGATCCCGCGCAGGAGGACGTGCGCGCGGGGCTGGACGCGCAGATCGACAAGGCGCTGGGCGGGACGCAGGCGTCGGTGTTCCACCTGCGCGGCGCATTGCGCTGGAAGAGCCTTGGGCTGCTGGAGCGCGTGATGATGTCGGCGCTGGCGTCGCAGATCCGCAGGAAGCCCGAGGCGGAGCGCTCCGAGGCGGATCGCCAGTTTCTGGAGGCGGCGGGCGGTGCGATCGACTTTTCGGACGAGGCGGAGCTTGAGCCGATCATCCGCGCGGCGCGCGGCGGGGAGGCGACGGTATGAGCGGCGTAAACCCGAACATTCTGCCCGGATGGGCCGCGCCGCTTGCGCGCTTTGCCCCGGGCGACGCGCTCGAGGAGGCCGAGCAGCGGGAGATCCTGCGCCTGATTGCCCGCGAGGGCGACGCGATCCTGAGCCGGGAAAGCGCGGCATACCACATGACGGCCTCGTCCATCATCGTCAGCCCGGATCGCACGCGCACGCTGATGGCCTATCACAGAATCTACGACAGCTGGGCATGGACGGGCGGTCATGCCGACGGCGAGTGCGATTTTGAGGCGATCGCCGTGCGCGAGGCACAGGAGGAGACCGGCATCCGCGGTCTGCGGCGGCTGGGCGAAGGCATCGCGTCGATGGAGATCCTGCCGGTGTGGGCGCACGTGCGCCGGGGCGTGCAGGTGCCCAGCCATCTGCACCTGAACGTGTCCTATCTCTTCGAGGCGGACGACACGCTGCCGCTGCGCGTTGCGCAGCAGGAGAACAGCGCCGTGGGCTGGATCGCGCTTTGCGAGCTGGAGCGCCGCGTGAGCGAACCGACCATGCTGCCGATCTATCGCCGGCTGCTGGATAGGGCGAACAATTGGTAAAATATTGTCAGAATCATCCGATTGCACTTGAATGGATTGCACAAAACAGGTATACTGTAATCCCGGAAGGAAAAGGAGACGCTGGCAACCCAGAACCGACAAGGCAATCCCATCGTAAAGGAGGCCGACAGTATGATCGTACGTTTTGTGATGAAGGACGCCCACGTTCCCGCCTCGATTCAGGAGACCATGAATAAGCGCTGCCATCAGCGCATGGACGCATATTTCAGAGATGAAGCCCCGGATGCCACCGTCATCACGGTGCGCATCACCGAGCAGAAGAGCACCTACAAGGTCGAAATGACGATGCCCTATCTCGGCCACACGCTGCGCACGGAGAACCAGGAGCGGGAGATTTCGCTGCCCGCGCTGGACAAGGGCATCGATATCCTCGAACGCCAGATGAAAAAGCTGCGCACCCGCCTGGGGCGCGACCTGCGCAAGAAGCCGACGGTGGCCGAGGACGTGCCCGCCGCCGGGCCGGAGGACGCCGCCGAGGAGGCCGCCGAGCGGGTGGTCAGGGTCAAGCGCTATGCCGCCAAGCCCATGAGTGTGGAGGACGCTATTCTGGAGATGAACCTGCTGGGCCATTCGTTCTACATGTTCAGCAACATCGAGACCGGCAACGCCGCCACCGTCTACCTGCGCAAGGACGGCGGCTGCGGCGTGATCGAGCTGGAGAACGCGTAAGCCTCGCGCCAAATGGCACTTGCGCGCCGGCGCTTTTCATGATAGGATAAGCGCATGGCCATCGCCCGCATGATCCGGCAGGGACATGCGCGGGCGATCAGGAAAGGAGTGGATGCCGATGAACCCAGCGATAAAGGCCGTGGTGGCCGTGCTCGTGATCGCGCTGATCGCTGTCGTCGGTTTGATTATCGCAACCCGCACAGGCGACACGCCCCAGCCGGAGCCGACCGCCACGCCCATAGCCACCCAAACGCCGCAGGAGACGGCCACGCCGCAGCCGACGCAGCTGCCCGACGAGCCGCAGGCCGCAGCCGGCGCCGGAAATGAGGCGCAGGAGAATGCGCAGGGTACGATGTACGAGGGCGCGCTGGCAGGGCTGAGCGACGAGGAAATTGCAAGGCTGGCGATGGAGGAGGAAGCCTCCGCGGCGAGAACCGACGAAACCACCGGTGTGGAGGATCCGGTCGACTGATCAGCTCCGCGCAGGCGGGGATCCCGCTTCAGCGCGGACACAAGCCCCCGAAGGCACAGGCCTTCGACGCGCGCCGCTGCGCGCGCATGACAAGTGCATACCGGCGCGCCGGGCGGACTGCCGCTGCGGCGCGCTTTTTTTGTCAAGGAGGGATCTGCGCAGAATCCGTGCAGCGGGGATTGCGCTTGCGCGCGGGCAAAAAAAAGCACAATTTTGAAAAAACGGTTGACAAAGCCGCACCCATCGTGTATTATATACTACGTCGCCGCGCTCGACACCATCAAGCGATGCGGCGATCCAGCCTGGGAGCATAGCTCAGCTGGGAGAGCATCTGCCTTACAAGCAGAGGGTCACAGGTTCGAGCCCTGTTGTTCCCACCAATTTCATACGGCGCGGTAGTTCAGTCGGTTAGAATGCCAGCCTGTCACGCTGGAGGTCGAGGGTTCGAGCCCCTTCCGCGTCGCCATTCTTTTTGCCTTGGTAGCTCAGTCGGTAGAGCAGTAGACTGAAAATCTACGTGTCGGTGGTTCGATTCCGCCCCAAGGCACCATATGCGGTAGTAGCTCAGTGGTAGAGTGCCACCTTGCCAAGGTGGATGTCGCGAGTCCGAATCTCGTCTACCGCTCCACATCGGCGCCATGGCCAAGTGGTAAGGCAAAGCTCTGCAAAAGCTTCACTCTCCAGTTCGAGTCTGGATGGCGCCTCCACCTGGAAGCTCAGACATTGTTTCAGTGTCTGGGTTTTTCTTTTGCCCTTTTTAGCCGTGTGCCGCCTGCGCGCCATGCAGCGGCGAGCCGGTATGCAGGCAGGCGCAAAAAATGCAGTTGCGCTGCGTGCGCAAAGCCGATATAATGAGAAAACCCCGATATCCCCAGCATTACACACCAAAGGCGGAAAAAGCATGTATCGAATCATGACGGCGGACGAGGCCATCAGCCTCATCCGCGACGGAGACTGCATCTGCGTCAATTCCTTCGTCGGCATCGAAAACCCGGTGGAGCTGCATGAGGCGCTTGCCCGCAGATACGAAAAGACCCATTCCCCCAAGCACCTGACGGTCATCTCCAGCGCGGGCTTCGGCGTGTGGGATGAAAACCGCGCCGCGGAGGGCTATATCCGCGCGGGCGCGGTGGACCGGCTGATCTGCGGCCATTTCGGCTCGATGCCCAGCACCAAGAAGATCATTCTGGAGAACCGCTTTGAGGCGTACAATCTGCCGCTGGGCTGCATCTCCCACGCCATCCGCGCGCAGGCGGGCGGCGTGCCCGGCGCGCTGTCCAAGGTGGGGCTGGATATCTTCGTGGATCCGCGCCGCGAAGGCCCGGGCATCAACCAGATTTCCACCGACAGCTCGTTTGTCAAGGTGGTGACGGTGGACAACGAGGAGTTCCTCTATTACAAGCTCCCCCGGATCACGGTCGCGATCATCAAGGGCACCGCCGCCGACCGCAAGGGCAATATCTCCTTTGACGACATGTACATGTCCGGCGATGCGCTCTCCATCTGCCAGGCGGCCAAGTCCAACAACGGCATCGTCATCGTGCAGGTGGACCGCATCGTGGACATGCCCTCCCGCCCGCGCAACGCCATCATCCCCGGCTGCCTCGTCGACGCCATCATCGTCGAGGAGCCGCAGCCGCGCGACGAGGCCTTCTCCTCGCTCACCGGCAGCTTCGATATTCCCTTTGAGGAGTGGCACGGCTGGACCGAGCGCCTCGAGGCCGTGACCTGCGCCAGCCGCGAGCGCAGCCTCGCCAGCCACATCATTGGCCGGCGCGCCGCGCGCGAGCTGCGCCAGGAGGACATCGTCAACATCGGCATCGGCATCCCGGAGATGATCTCCCAGTACGCCCGGCAGAGCGGCATGCTCGACCACATCACCCTGACGGTGGAATCCGGCGGCATCGGCGGCTTTCCCGCGTCCGGCAAGGTCTTCGGTGCGATGATCGGCGCGGCCTCCGTCTACGACATGGCCAATCAGTTCGACCTGTACAACCATGGCGGTCTGGACGTGTGCTTCATGGGCGCGCTGGAGGTGGACCGCTACGGCAACGTGAACGCGCACCGCGGCCCCGGCGCCTATGCGGGCATCGGCGGCTTCGCCAACATCACCGCAAAAACGCCGACGGTCGTCTTCTGCCTCACGTTCAACACCAAGGGGCTGGACGTGCGCTGCGAGGGGGAGAGCGTGACCATCGAGCGCAACGGCAGCGTGCCCAAATTCGTGCAGACCGTGCGCTCCATCAGCTTTTCCGCGCGCAGCGCCGTGCGCAACGGCCAGAAGGTGCTCTATGTCACCGAGCGCTGCGTGTTCATCCTCACCGCCCGCGGCCTCAAGCTGCTGGAGGTCTATCCGGGCATCGATGTGCAGCGGGACATCCTCGATCTGCTGCCCTTCGACGTGGAGCTGCCCGACAACAGCCTCTGCTGAGCCTTGCCGGGGCTTGCGGGTTTACAGCGGGGAAAAACCGCGCTATAATGTCGTCAATCATTTTGTATCCTGCGGACAGGAGGCGAAGCGGCGATGTTTCTTGTGATGACCAGCAGCCCGTGCGACGACTGCGTGCCCGAGGGCGCACAGCTGCCGTGCGTGCTCGACGCGCGCAACGGCCTTGCGGACTGCCTGCGGGCGCACTGGAAGCCGGACGCGCGCCTGGTGGTGGTCAGCGCCGACCCGTACAACGATCCCCTCAACGACGAAATGCTGGACACCTTCGCCCGGATGTTTGCCTATCACGGACTGACACAGTCCTCGTCCGTGCTGCTGGACGCGCGCACGGAGCGCGACGCCGCGCGCCTGATCACGCTCAGCGACGTGGTGCTGCTGGGCGGCGGCCATGTGCCCACGCAGAACGCCTTTTTCGGGCGCATCGGGCTTGCGCGGCTGCTGCGGGGCTATACGGGGCTGGTCATCGGGATCAGCGCCGGCTCGATGAACTGCGCCGGGACGGTGTACGCCCAGCCGGAGCTGCCAGGCGAATCGACCGACCCCGACTACCGGCGCTTTCTGCCGGGGCTGGGGCTGTGCCGGGTGCAGCTGCTGCCGCATTTGCAGCGCGTGCGCGACAACTGGCTCGACGGCAGGCTGCTCATCGACGACATCACGCTGGAGGACAGCCGGGGCCACGCATTCATCGCCATCCCGGACGGCAGCTATGTGACGCAGGAAGGCGACCGCTGCACGCTCTTTGGCGAGGGCTGGCTGCTGCGGGACGGCAGCATGACGCTGATCTGCCGCGAGGGCGGGCAGCGGGTGATCACACAGGAGGAAATCGCATGGAGCTGATGCACGGACGCCCGGCCGACGCTGCCGGCCGGCAGGACAAGGAAATCCGGGTCTATGACCTGCTCGACCGGCTGGGCATCGCTTACGATCGCACAGACCACGAGGCCGCGATGACGATGGATGACTGCCTGGAGATCGACCGGATCCTGGACACGCTTATCTGCAAGAACCTCTTTCTGTGCAACCGGCAGAAGACGAAATTCTATCTGCTGCTGATGCCGGGGGACAAGCCCTTCCACACCAGGGATCTCTCCGCGCAGATCGGCTCGGCGCGGCTGTCCTTTGCCGGCGCGCAGGAGATGGCGCAGTACCTGGACATCACACCCGGCTCGGTGTCGGTGATGGGCCTGATGAACGACACGGACAACCATGTCCAGCTGCTCATCGACCGGTGCGTGGCCGAGTGCCCGGTCTTTGCCTGCCACCCATGCGTGAACACCTCCAGCCTGCGCATGCGCACGCAGGACATGCTGGAGCGCTTTCTGCCCGCGGTGCATCACGCGCCGATCGTGGTCGACCTGCCGGACAGCCCGGCGTAGCGCGATGTCCGTCAAAGCAGAGGCGAGGAGGGGCGATTGTATGCGAACTCTCAGGCAGTTTTTGATCATCCTGCTGTTTTCCCTGGCGGGCGAGGCGCTGCATGCGCTGCTGCCGCTGCCGGTGCCGGCGAGCATCTACGGCATTGTGCTGTTGCTTGCCTGCCTGATGACGGGCATCGTCCGGGCGGACGCAATCCGGGAGGTCTCGTCCTTCCTCATTGAGATCATGCCGGTGATGTTCATTCCCGCCGCGGTGGGGCTGATGGAGTCCTTCGGCCTGCTGCTGCCCTCGCTGGGGGCATACATCGCCATCATGGTCGTCTCGACCTTCGTGGTCATGGCCGTGGCGGGCCGCGTGACGCAGGCGGTCATCCGCAGGCAGGCGGCAAAGGAGGAGCATCCGGATGCGTGAGCTGCTTTCGTCCTCTGTATACTTCGGCGTGCTGATCAGCCTGGCCGCCTACGCGCTGGGCCAGGCGCTGCGCCGGCGCACCGGTCTGGCCATTTTCAACCCGCTGCTGGTGGCCGTCGTGCTGGTGATGGCGCTGCTGTCGCTGCTTGGTGTGGACTACGCCGATTATCAGCGGGGCGCCAGCCTGATCAGCGCACTGCTCACGCCCGCGACCATCTGCCTGGCCGTGCCGCTGTATGAGCAGCTGTCGCTGCTGCGGCGCTATCCCGCCGCGATCCTCTGCGGCATCGGCGCAGGGGTGCTCGCCAGCCTGCTGTGCGTGCTGGGGCTGAGCGCACTCTTCGGCCTGGATCATCAGGCGTATGTGACGCTGCTGCCCAAGTCGATCACCACGGCCATCGGCATGGGCGTCAGCGAGGAGCTGGGCGGCCACGTCTCCATCACCGTCGCCGTCATCATCATGACGGGTATCCTGGGCAACATGGGCGCGGAGCTGGCCTGCCGTCTCTTCCGCATCACCGACCCCGTCGCGCGCGGCGTGGCGATCGGCACGGCCTCGCACGCCATCGGCACGACGAAGGCCATGGAGCTGGGCGAGGTCGAGGGCGCGATGAGCAGCCTGTCCATCGTCGTGGCGGGGATGCTCACGGTGCTCGGCGCAAGCCTGTTTGCCGGCCTCCTGTGAGCGGAAAAAGCATGATATCGCCCGCAAATGGGCATAAGCTTAACGGCTCCTTGACAGGAATGCGGTCAAGCCGGGGCGAATACCTTCATCAATGTGTACCAATCGGGGAGGATGCAGCACCTATGGCCAATCGGTCCAAACGCGAACGGCTCAAGGCCTTTCTGCTTCGCCGCAAGCTCAACGCCTTCGGCCTGCTCACCATCACGGCGGGCAGCCTGATCATCACCCTGATTGCGGGCCTGTGCGGCTTTGCGCACACGGATATTCTGGCGCTGGTCACGCTGCTGCTGGTGGTGCTGTGCTTTGTGCAGGCCTATCGCATGCGCGCCAGCTTCCGGACGATGCGCGCCTTCCGTGGCTTCCGCAAAAAGAAAACGCACTGATTCTCTGCAAAGGATTCAGGGGATGCCGTCATCGTCCGGCATCCCCTGTTTGGGTCATCTCATCGCTGCGCCGCACCACATCCGCCAGCTCGCCAAAGCGCGCGAGCACGCGGTCGTAGTTCTCCGGCTGGTGCGGCAGGGTGCAGCCGGAGCAGTCCTTGACGCCCTTGGCGGTGTAGGCGCAGCTGCCGCCGCAGGCCCTGCCCAGCGCGTAGAGCGGGCAATAGCAGAACAGGCAGCTGAACCGCGCCGGATCGACACCGCCGTGGCAGGGAAAGTACGCGCAGTCGCGGTTCTGGAAGAACCGGCTGGAAGGCTTGGGGGTGTTCATGCGCAGCCTCCTTCCGAAATCATGGGAATCCACGCCGCAGGGACAGCGGCTATTTCTCGGTGATGATCTTCTTGAGATCGGCCACGGCGGCCTTGGTCTCGCCGTCCTCGTCCATCAGCTTGCTCACCTTGTCGCAGGAGTTGATGATCGTGGAGTGGTCGCGGCCAAAGGCATCGCCGATGCGCGGCAGGGACAGGCCGGTCATCTCCCGCGTGAGATAGACCGCGACGTGGCGCGCCAGGGCGATTTCCTTTTTGCGGGAATTGCCGCGCAGCGCCTCGGCGCTGATGGCGTAGTAATCAGCCACACAGTCGATGATCAGGTCGGGCGTGATGCGCTTGGGATCGCGCACGACGGCGATGTCGTGCAGCGCGTGGGCGATGACATCCTCGTCGATCGCGCAGTGGTTGAGCTTGGCGTAGGCGTTCACGCGGGTGAGAGAGCCCTCCAGCTCGCGGATGTTGCTCTCGATACGGCCTGCGATCAGCTCGAGCATGTCGTCGCTGATCTCGATGCCCTCGTTTTCGGCCTTCTTGCGCAGGATGGCAATACGGGTGTCGAAGTCGGGCTTCTGGATGTCGGCGATCAGGCCCCACTCGAAGCGGGAGCGCAGGCGCTCCTCCAGGCGGGCGATTTCGCGCGGCGGCTTATCCGAGGAGATGATGATCTGCTTGCCGGCGGAATGCAGCGCGTTGAACGTGTGGAAGAACTCCTCCTGCGTGGAATCGCGCCCGGCGATGAACTGAATGTCGTCAAGCATCAGCACATCCACGTTGCGGAAGCGGTTGCGGAACTCGACGTTCTTGTTGTTTTTGATGGCGGAGACCAGCTCGTTGGTGAACATCTCGCTGGGCAGATAGAGCATGCGCATGTTCGGGAAGTGATCCTGGATGAAGTGGCCGATGGCGTGCATCAGGTGCGTCTTGCCCAGGCCGACGCCGCCGTAGAGGAACAGCGGATTGTAGGCCATGCCGGGGGCCTCGGCCACGGCCAGCGAGGCCGCGTGCGCAAAGCGGTTGGACGAGCCGACGACGAACGTGTCGAACGTGGACTTCGGGTTGAAGGTGTTGACGCCGGCCAGCGGCGCCTGCTCCTCCTTCTTCTGGCTCTCCTGCCAGGCGATGCGGTCCTTGACGCTCATCAGCTCGATGGTCATCTCGTGCCCGGCGACCTGGCTGACCGCCTCGGTGATCATCGACAGATAGCGCGCGCGGATGGTCTTCTCGGTGAACTCGCTGATGACCTCCAGGGCCAGCTTGTCGTCGACGAGGTAGACCGGCTTGAGCGGCTGGTCGATCCAGGTGGTATAGGAGACGTTGGCCAGCTCCTCGCGCAGCAGCGCCTTGGCCTTGTCCCAGATTTCTACATGATCCATGGCGGACTCTCCTCTGTATGTCATCAGCGCCAGGCAGCGCGGCGGCTTCCGGGTGTCCACATGAGGCTGTGGACAAGCTGTGGATATCCACAGCGCTTTCAACAGGCTGTGGAAAGGCGTGCCCGATCTGTGGATAACTTTTCAGGCAGCGTTCCTATGATATCAAAAAAAAGCCCTGCTTTCAAGGCTTTTTCGGGGATTCTTTTTGCGGGGAAAATGCAGGTTATCCACAGATGCCCTGCCGGGATGGCGGAGGTTGTCCACAATATCCTGTGGTTCGTGTGGAAAGCCGGACACAAGACAGGATCACGATTGGTCATTTTCCGTCATTTTTGCGTCAAGCTTTGTCAAATGGCGTCGGGCAATTTTTGGGCGGAAAGGCAGCCATGGGCCGCTCACAGATAGCCGCCGTCCACGCCGAGCACCTGCCCGGTGATGAAGGACGCGCCGTCGCCCAGCAGGAACGCCGCGGCGCGCGCCACGTCCTCCGGTGTGCCCAGGCGGCAAAGGGGCGTCTCCTCCGCGAGGGCGGCCTTCGTCTGCGCGCTGTGCTCCGCCATCATGGCGGTGTCGATCACGCCGGGGGCGATGCAGTTGACGCGCACGCCGCTGGGGCCAAGCTCCTTGGCCAGCGCGCGGGTCAGCCCGATGAGCGCGGCCTTGCTGGCGGAATAGGCCGCCTCGCAGGAGGCCCCCACCCGCCCCCACATGCTGGAGACAGTGAGGATCGATCCGCTCCGCCGGGCGACCATGCCGGGCGCCAGCGCGCGGATGACGTAGAACGCGCCGGAGACGTTGGTGTCCATCACGTCGTGCCACTGCGCGTCGGTCATGTCGGCGAGCAGGCCGGTGTGCGCCACGCCCGCGCACAGCGCCAGCGCGTCCACATGGTGATACAGCCGCAGGATATCCTGGCACATGGCGCGCACCTGGGCGCTGTCGCGCAGGTCGCAGCGGACGGGGTGGGCGTCCATGCCCGCGGCGCACAGCGTGTCGCACAGCGCCTGAGCGCGGTCAAAGCCGCGGCTGCCGTGCGTCAGGACGGTGTAGCCCTGCGCGGCCAGCTCGCGCGCGCAGGCTGCGCCAATGCCGCCGGAGGCACCCGTGACGAGCGCGATTTTTTTGGCCATACTGCTCCATCTCCTTGACGGCGCTGCCGGCGCCGGGTTATCATAAGGCTATTATACACGCAATCCGGGAGGTTGACCATATGGGACTGCAAATCTACTGCGGCAAGGGCTTTGACACCCAGAAGGCCGAGCGCTTCTTCAAGGAGCGGCGCGTGCCCTATCAGCGGGTGGATGTGCTCAAGTACGGCATCGGCAGGCGCGAGCTGGAGAGCGTCGCCGCGGCTGTCGGGCTGGACGCGCTGTGCGACCGGGAGAGCAAGGCCTTCCGCGAGAGCGTGATCGCCTACACGCAGGACCGCGAGACGATCCTCTCCGGCCTGGCGGAAAGGCCGCAGCTGCTGCGCCTGCCCATCGTGCGCTGCGGGCGGCTGGCCACCGCGGGGGTCTGCCCCGACGTGTGGGAGAGGTGGATTGCGGAGGGAAAGACAAAATGATCCCTCAAAAAGGGCTGTCAGGAATGCTGAACCTGACAGCCCTCTTGAATTTGTCCGGCGCGATCACAGGCAGAACATGAAGAACCGCAGCACGTCGTAGTATGCGTCGGAGGAGAAAAGCACGCTGCGCGCTCCGGTCTGGCGCACGCCGGGATAGAAGCTGGCGCGGCGCGCCTTCATGTGCTTGACGAACTCGACCTCCACGTCGAACTTGTTGGGCAGCTCGATGCGGAATTTGTCGGGGTTTTTCAGCCCCTCGCACACGGCCTGCTGCGCCGTCTCGCGGATGCGGCGCACCGCCTCGGCGGGATGGATGCTGATCGTGCCGCCGCCCACGCCGCGCTGCACCGGCACGGTGAACACGTTCGGGTTGATGCGCCTGGCCTGCTCGCACACGCCCGCGTCGCCCGTGACCATCAGAAGCGGCACATCCAGCATCGCCAGCACGAACGCGTTGATCAGCATTTCGCTGGCCTGGATGCCGTTGATGCGCACGGAGACGTTCTGCAGGTTCATCGTGTGCGCCAGCGGGCTGGTATCGGTGTTGGAGGAGCTGTGGTAGCCGGTGAACATCGCCCCGGCGAAGCTCGCGTCCACGCCGGACATCATGGCGTGGATGTCGCTGCCCCAGCCGCGGAAGATCGACACGCCCTGGGGCAGGCCGGCGGGGCTGAGGTTGCGCGCGCTGTCGTGCGCGTCCTTGATGAGGATGTCGTCGCATCCGCTGGCGAGCGCGCCCTCGCACGCGGCGGCGACCTCCGCCGTCATCTGGCGGCGGAACGGCTCGTAGTCCGCCTTGCCCAGGGTGGTCTCGTCCCAGTCGGCGATGCCGCAGGTGCCCTCGATGTCGGCGGAGATGAAGATTCGGTTGAGCATAGGGTTCCTTCCTTTACGATGTATTATTATCGCGTCACACCCGGCACACGTCCACCCAGCCCGCGCACGCGCTGGCGCGCTCCAGCTCGGGGACGGTCAGGCGCACGGCGCTGGCGCTCGTGCCCGCGGCGGGATAGACCACCTCGAACCGGCGGAGCGATTCGTCCAGATAGACCGGCACGCCCGGCTTCACACCGAACGGGCACACGCCGCCCACGGCGTGACCGATGAGCGGCTCGACCCGGTCGCAGCTGAGCATGCGCGCCTTCATGCCAAAGCGGTGCTTGAACTTGGCGTTGTCGATGCGCGCGTCGCCCGCGGCGACCACGAGCAGCGCGCCCTCGCCCTGCTCGAAGGAGAGCGTCTTGGCGATGTGCGCAGGCTCGCACCCGAGCGCCTGCGCGGCCAACGCGACCGTCGCGCTGGAGACGGTGAATTCGATGATCCGATCCTCCAGCCCGGCCTTCTTCAGCCGGGCCTTGGCCTGTTCCATACTCATGATGCTTTCCCCCGCTCAGGCGATCTCCAGCGCGATCTCCATCATCCTGGTGAAGCCGACCTGGCGCTCCTGGGCGGGCAGGGACTCGTGGGTGTAGAGGTGATCGGAGATGGTGCAGATGGCCAGGGCGTTCTTGCCGGCGCGCGCGGCGTTGAGGTACAGCGCGGCGGCCTCCATCTCCGTGGCCAGCACGCCGAGGTTTTTCAGCTTGTCCGCGCCGTGCGCCTCGTCGTAGAAGGCGTCGGAGGAGAACAGCGCGCCGACCTTCGGCTCGATGCCCATCGCGCGCGCGGCGGCGACGGCCTTGTCCAGCAGCGCGAAGGAGCAGCACGGCGCGACGTTGCCCTCGAAGAACTGGCGGCCATAGCTGGAATTGGTGTAGGCCGACATGCCCATCACGATGTCGCGCACCCGCACGTCGTCGGCCATGCCGCCGGCGGTGCCCACGCGGATGATGTTCTCCACGCCGTAGAAGTGGTACAGCTCGTAGGAGTAGATGCCGATGGACGGCATGCCCATGCCGGAGGCCATCACCGACACGCGCTTGCCCTTGTACTGCCCGGTGTAGCCCTGCACGCCGCGCACGTTGTTGACGAGCACGGCGTCCTCCAGATATGTCTCGGCGATGAACCTCGCGCGCAGCGGATCGCCGGGCATGAGCACGGTGCGGGCGAAGTCGCCCTCCTTCGCGGTGATATGGGGGGTCGGGATATTGGCCATAAACAGCAGCCCCTTTCGTTGTGATTTGCTTGCCCCTATTATACCCTGTGCGCCGGAAATTGCCAACCGGGTATTTTGACCGCGGCAGGCCGCGCGCACGGCGGCGCTTGACTGTTGGCACCTGTTGTCTTATAATGGGAGGACGGAAAAAAGGAGGCTGATTTCACATGATCATCGATCGCATTGAAGAGCAGGAGCGCTACTACGCCCTGCATCCGTATATGGAACTGGCCTTTGCCTTCCTGGCGGAGGCGCCGGATCTGGAGCCGGGCCGCTACGAGCTGGAGGGCGGATTGTTTGCCACGGTGTCCGAGGGCGATACCCGCCAGCTGGACACCGTCGATCTGGAGGCGCACAGGAACTACATCGACCTGCAGTACTGCATCTCCGGCGGCGAGCGGATGGCCTGGGCGCACATCCAGGAGCTGAACCTCAAGTCCTCCGACGAGGAGCACGACTGCTATCTCTACACCGGCAAGTCCACCGCGATGTCCATCCGCCCGGGCATGTTCTACATCATGTTCCCCAGCGACGGACACAAGCCCGGCTGCCATCAGATCTACCCCAAGCACTACCGCAAGGTCGTGGTGAAGCTGCCGGTGCACTGCGAGTGATCACGCTGCAAGGCCGCTGCGCATGCCCTGCGCCCATCCCGGAACCAGGAGCCGCACACCCGCGCGGCTCTTTCCTTTCGGGCGTTTCGTGCGCCGGAAATCCGGTCATGCTATGGCAGAAGACCGCATGAGGGGGTCACCAAAGCCCCCAAGCAATCATCACCGTCATGGAGGAACATCCTGTGTTTGATATCGCCGTCGTTGGCGCGGGGCCTGCGGGCTACAGCGCCGCCATCAACGCGCGCAAGCGCGAGAAGAGCGTCCTTGTCATCGGCAGCCACACCGGCTGGCTCTCCCGCGCCGAAGCCGTCGAGAACTATCCCGGTCTGCCCGGCGTGTCCGGCGCGGCGCTGCTGGAGGCCATGCGCGGCCAGGCCGAGGGGATGGGCGCGCAGCTGCGCCCCGGCGTCGTGCAAAGGATTCTGCCGATGGGCGAAACGTTCGCGCTGTCGCTCGGCGCGGACTTCGTGGAGGCGCGCGCCGTCATCCTGTGCACCGGGGCGAAGCAGCCGCGCCTGCTGCCCGGCGAGGAGGCGCTGCTCGGTCGCGGCGTCAGCTACTGCGGCACCTGCGACGGCATGCTCTACCGCGGCAGGGACGTGGCGGTCATCGCCGATTCGCACGAGGCCGTGCACGAGGCCAATTTCCTGGCTGGGCTGTGCCGCAGCGTCACGCTCTTTGGCAAGCCGGACGAGGCGCTCGATCCCCGCGTCACTGTGCGCGGCGACAAGGTGGAGAAAATCCTCGGCGACACCCGCGCCACCGGCCTGATCGCCGGCGGGCAGGAGCTGCCCTTCGACGGCGTGTTCATCTTCCGGGAGGCCATGGCGCTCTCCGCGCTGATGCCCGAGCTCCGGACGGAGGGCGCGTTCATCCGTGTCGACCGCCAGATGCGCACCAGCGTGCCCGGCGTCTACGCCGCGGGCGACTGCACCGGGCTGCCACTACAGGTGGCCAAGGCCGTGGGCGAGGGCTGCGTCGCGGCGCTGGCCGCCGCGCAATCGCTTTCACAGGGCGCGAAGCAGAAATAATTGACAATTCGTGATTTTTCCCTTGATATAAAGCTTATGTTCATGTTATAATCATCATGGATATATGCTCAACATATGAGGGGAGGGATCGCAGGTGCGCACAATCGAGACCGGTCGCGCGGTGGTGGAGATCATCGCCTGGCCGGAGGACAGACCCTGGCCGGGCCGGTATCAGACGATGAGCCAGATCGACGAGCGCGGCGTCTATACGCTGACGCTCTCGCCGCAGGTGTATCACAACGCCGCCCGGGCCAACACCGCCTATCGCCGCTTCGCCCGCAAAATCAGGAGCGAGGGCGCTGAGCCGCCAAACGTGCAGTTCCGCGCGATGCTCTCCCGCGCCTCGCGCAATATCTTCTGCATCCTGACGACAACCGAATCCGTCTTCAACTCGGCCTGCTCCATCGGGCGGATCTATGTGGTGGAGTCCGGCATCGACGAGCGCCGCAGGCTGTGCGCCGTGCGCGCCGACACGCCCGCGGGCGTCCAGCCGGAGGAAGAGGCGCTATGACCCCACTGCCGCAAGCCTATGTCGACCAAATGAAACGCCTGCTCGGTGAAGCAGGCTTTTTTGCGTACCAAAACGCGCTCGAAGCGCCCGTGACGCGCGCGCTGCGCATCAACCTGCTGCAAAGGCCGGACGGCACGCCTCCCTGCCCCATCGAGGGCCTGGGCGCGCGCGTGCCCTGGGCCAGCGGCGCGTACTTTGTGGAGGGCGACGCGCGGCCCGGCCTCTCGCCGCTGCACGAGGGCGGGCTGTATTATCTTCAGGAGCCGAGCGCGCTGTCCGCCGTCAGCGCGCTGAACCCGCAGCCCGGCGAGCGCGTGCTCGACCTGTGCGCCGCGCCCGGCGGCAAGAGCACGCAGATCGCCGCGGCCATGCAGGGGCGCGGCCTGCTCGTGTGCAACGAGCCGGTGCCCGCCCGCGCGCAGATCCTCTCGCGCAATATCGAGCGCATGGGCGTTGCCAACGCCGTGGTCACCTGCGCGATGCCCGACCAGCTTGCGCCGCGCTTTCCCGCGTATTTCGACCGCATCCTCGTGGACGCACCCTGCTCCGGCGAGGGCATGTTCCGCCGCCAGAGCGAGGCCATCGGCGAGTGGCACGCAGGCAGCCCCGCCGGCTGTGCCCAGCGCCAGCTGGAGATTCTGGAGCAGGCCGTATCGATGCTGGCCCCCGGCGGATGGCTGGTCTACTCCACCTGCACCTTCAACGACGTGGAGAACGAGGGCGTGCTCGCACGCTTCCTGCCCGCGCACCCGGAGCTTTCGCTCCAGCCAATTGCCCTGCCCGGCCTGCCTGACGGCAGCTGCGGCTATATCCACCTGTACCCGCATGAAATCCGCGGCGAGGGGCACTTCATCTCGCTCCTGCGCAAGGCGGGGGACGCGCCGTGCGTCGCGCCGGACGAGAGCCGCGCCTCCGGGGGCGCCCGCTCCGCCAGGCCCCTGCGCGCCGGACGCTCCAGGCCCGCTGCGCTGCCGGAGCTGCCGGATGTGCTGGCGCCCGGCGTGCGCTTCGCCGCGCCGCACCCGGCGGGCGACTGCCTGTGGGCGCTGCCCGAGGCGCTGGACGACCCGGGCAGGCTCAGCGGCCTGCGCGTGCTGCGCACGGGGCTGCTGCTCGCGCGCATGCAGGGGCGGCGCGCCGAGCCGGAGCACGCGCTGGCCATGGCGCTGCGCCCGGAGCAGGCTGCCCGCACAGCGGAGCTGACGCAGGAGCAGGCGCTGGCCTATCAGGCGGGCGAGACGCTCGATCTGGGCGACAGGCCGGCAGGCTTCACGCTGATGACCTGCCAGGGCGTGCCGCTGGGCTGGGGCAAGCAGGCCGGCGGCCTGATGAAGAACCACTATCCCAAGGGCCTGCGCAGGCGATAAGGGGATGGCGCTTTGCCGCCGGTTCGTGTATAATGGAGCATGGAAAGGAGCGTGACGGAGGATGAAGGCATTCCTGAGATTCTTCTATATCGCCATCGTGGCGATTGTGGTGTTCACCGGCGCGCTGTATATCGCCGAGGGCATGCGCGCGTCTGCCCCCACGGCGCAGCAGGAGGAAGCCATGCAGCCGGGCGAGGCCGCCCCTCTGCCTGATTTCCTGGATTCCGGGGAAGGGAGCGCGCTCTGAGCGCGGAGGACGACCGATGTTTATGCCCAATGCCTACGGCCTGTTTGCCATGCCCACGCTGGCAACCGACCGGCTCATCCTTCGGCGGATCGCCATGCGCGACGCGAAGGATATTTTTGCTTACAGCAAGGACCCGGAGGTCGCCCGTCATGTGCTCTGGTCCGCCCAGAAGGAGCTTGGCGAGGCCCGGGACTACTGTCGCTTCATGATGAAGCGCTACCGAAACGATCTGCCCTCCAGCTGGGGCATCGTCCTGCGGCGCACGAATCAGCTGGTGGGCACCATCGGCTATATGGATTACAGCGAGGACAATGCCAGCGTCGAGGTTGGCTACTCGCTGGCGCGCTGGCTGTGGAACAGCGGCTACATGACCGAGGCTCTGCGCCGCGTGATCGACTACACGTTTGACGCGATGGACATCAACCGCATCGAGGCCCAGCACGAGCTGGACAACCCCTCCTCCGGCCGCGTGATGGAAAAGTGCGGCATGCAAAGGGAGGGTGTGCTGCGCCAGCGGCTCTACAACAAGGGAAAATATGTGGACGTGGCGCTGTATGCCATCCTGCGCGAGGACTACGAGGCGCAGCGCAAGGGCCGCGGCACGAATGACTGACAGAAAGGCACCGATATGATCAAGCTCATTGCCAGCGACATGGACGGCACCCTGCTCGACAGCCAAAAACGCATGCCGGAAGGCTTTGCCGACGCGGTGCGCGCGCTCAGGGCGCGCGGCGTCTCCTTTGCCATCGCCAGCGGGCGGCAGTATCACGCGCTGCGGCGCGATATGGAGGCGCTCGTGCCGGAGCTGCTGTTCATCGCGGAGAACGGCGCGCTCATCATGGAAAACGACCGCCAGGTCTTCATCGACCCGCTGCCGACGCAGACGCTGGAGCCTACCTTACGCGCCGCGCGCGGCCTTGAGGGCGTGTATGCCGCCGTGTGCCGCGCGGGCTGCGCGATGGTGGAGAGCAGCGCCTCGCGGGAATTCATCGACAGCATGACGATGTACTACGCCAGCACGCAGGTAGTGGACAATCTGGCGGACGCCTGCCGCGGCCTGACCGACGTGTGCAAGATCGCCTTCTACGACGACGGCGACGCCGCCACGCACGAGTATCCCGCCCTGCGCGCCGCCCTGCCGGACACGGTGAACGTGATCCTCTCCGGCGAGCACTGGGTGGACATCATGAAGCCCGGCGTCAACAAGGGGCGCGCGCTCAGGAGCCTGATGGCGCAGCGCGGCCTCACACCCGACGAGTGCATGGCCTTCGGCGACTACCTCAACGACGTGGAGCTGCTTGAGGCCGTCGGCGAGAGCTATGCCATGGACAACGCGCTGCCCGAGATCAAGCGGCTCGCCAGGCGCCTCGCTCCCTCCAACGACGAGGACGGCGTGCTGCATGTGCTGCGGGAACGGTTTGCGCTGTGAGACACACATCCCCCCGAGGAGAGCATCCTATGACGAAAAGACGCTTGCCCTGTGACCTTCTGATCGCCCTGCTGCTGGCCGCGGCCTATGGGCTGATCTTCTTTTATTCCAACACGCCTCTCGGCCCGGGCATCAGCAGCGACAACGCCATGTACCTGACCATGGGCACGGCGCTGGCACAGGGCTACGCGCCCTATACGCAGATCTTCGATCACAAGGGGCCGCTGCTGTTCCTTTTGCAGCTGCTGCCGCAGCTGGCGGGCGGCGGGTATTCGACGCTGGCGGTGTTCGTGCAGGAGGTGTGCTTCCTGGCGGCAAGCCTGCTGGCGATTGGCGCGATTGCCCGGGCGCTGGGTGCGCCGGGGCTGAGCGCGCAATTGGCCTATCTGACGCTGTGCGCGCCGCTGCTGGACGGCGGCAACCTGACGGAGGAATACGCCTGCCTGTTCACGCTGCTGGGGCTGTACGCGATCGTCTCCGCCTTTGGCCAGGGGCTGCCCGATCGAGCGGACGGCCTGCTGCCCCGCGCGTCGCTGCTGGGCGCGATGGCGGCGCTGGCCTTCCTCACCCGCGCCAACAACGCGCTCGTGCTGCTGGGCATGACGCTGGCGCTTGCCCTGTGCCTGCTGCTCACGCGGCGCCTGGCGCAGCTGGGGCGCTGCGCGCTGGGCTTTGTGCTGGGCGCGGCGGCCGTGTGCGTGCCGGTCGCGCTGTGGCTGGCGGCCAACGGCGCGCTGGGCGCGTCCATCTACGGCTCCATTGTGCACAACATGATGTACGCCGGGACGAGCGGGGCCAGCCGCGTGCGGACGCTGCTGCACACCTCCTACGGCCATATCGCCATGCTGCTGGCCGCTGTCGCCTGCCTGGGCGCGCTGACACAGCTGAAAAAAAGCCCCGCGCTTGCGCTTTCCATGGTGGCGGGTGCGGCGGCGGCGGGGCTGGCGGGGTTCATCTCCCACAAGTTCTACCGGCACTATCTGCTGCTGGGCGCGCCGCTGGCCGCGATGGGCGTGTGCGCGCTGCTTGGCTGGGCCATGCGCCGCCGCAGGCGCGCCGGGCTTTGGCTGTCCGCCGCCGCAGCTGTCGTCTGCGCGCTGTGCCTTGTGCACGCCGGGCAGCAGACGGACGCCGTGCGCCGGGAATGGCGCAGCCGGTATCTCGCGCAGCAGGAGGACGCGAAGGCGCTCTACGCGCTGGTGCCCGAGGAGGAGCGCGACCGCTTCATGGCCTATCGCGTGGAGCCGATGTGGTATGTCGCCGCCGAGGCGCTGCCGTGCATGCGCTTCTATTTCCTGCAGGAGATCCTGGCTGACGCCGACCCCGCCGTGATGGACGAGATCGTCGACCGGTTTGACACCGATCCGCCCGAATGGCTGGTGATCTACTACGCTCGGACGTTCAGCCCGCCCTACGACGCGCGCGTGCAGGCAGTCTTCGAAACGCGCTATGAATTTGTGCAGTCGCGCGGCGACTACCAGCTGCTGCGCCTGAAGGAGGCGACGCCATGACGCGAGGCATCCGCTGTCAGCTGCTGCTCACCGGTATGGGCTGCTTTCTGTTCGCCGTGGGCGTGACGCTGGTCAATGTGCTGCTGCTGCCCTATGAGCGCGCGTGCCATGGGATCGGCGGGGCACAGGTGCTGCTTCCGCTTGCGCTGACCGTGCTGCTGCTGGGCTGGCTGGGGCGCCGCCTGCGCGCAGCGGACGAGGGGCGCCTTTTGCGCGTGCGCGCCGTGGCCGTGCCCGTGTTTCTGATCGGGCTGTTTGGCGCGCAGGCGCTGCTGGGCTACCTCATGGCCTATACCCCCGCTGGGGACAATCACGCGGTCTACGTCGGCGCGCAGCTCCTCGCCGGGGAGGGCAGCCTGGTCAATCACCCCGATTACGCGCTGTACTTCGCCCGGTATGAAAACCAGTGGGGCTTTACGCTGATGCTCTCGGCGGTCTGGCGGCTGTGCAGCCTGCTGGGCATCGCGGACGCCGCGCCGGTGCTGGTGCTCCTGCAGGCGGCGCTGTATGTGCCGGGCATGTGCGCGGGGCTGTCGGTCATGCGTACGCTGCGCGGCGTGCGCGGGGAGCTGATGCTTCTGGCTGCGGCGGCGCTGTGCCTGCCGCTGCTTCTGGCCGCCGCCGTGCTGTATACGGATACGTTCTCCCTGCCCTTTGTGCTCATCGCGCTGGACTGGGCGCTGCGTGCCCTGCGCGCCGGGACGCTGCGCCGCCAGCTGGGCTGCGCGGCCGTGTGCGGCCTGGCGGTGCTCATCGGCGCACAGATCAAGATGACCGTGCTCATCGTGCTGATCGCGGCGGTGCTGTGCTGGCTGCTGTCGGCGCGCCCCGCACGCGCGCTGGCGATGTGCGCGCTCTCGGCGGCGATCGTCCTCTCGGGCACGGCTGCGGCACGGAGCACCGCCCTGCGCGTGCTGGTCGATCCGCAGGTGCACGCCCAGCAGCGGATGCCCATCCTCCACTGGGTCATGATGTCCGTCCCCCGGGGAGACAATCCCTACGGCAACGCGCCCACCGATTACAACATCACCTGGAAGATGATGGACGAAGGCGCGTCGCGCGAGGAGATCATGCGCTCCATCTGCACGCGGCTGAAGGATCGCGTCTACACCCTGCGCTACCCCAACCGCCTGATCGCCGCCGCCCTGCGCAAGAACGTCGCCTTTGCCGGCGACGGCACCTTCGGCATGACCGAGATGCTGGACGACAACCCCGTGCGCCCCAATGCCGTGTCGGAGATCGTTCTGGAGGGCGGCGCGCACTTCCCCGCCTACAAGGCGGTCTGCACCGGCGCCTTCGCGGCGCAGCTGCTGCTGGCCTGGCTGGGCTGCCTGCGCGACATCCGCCGCCGGGACACGCGCGCTGCGCTGCTGTACGTCGCCTTCTTCGGCATCGCCTTCTTTCTGATGCTGTGGGAGGCGCGCTCGAGATATCTGTTCTCCTTTGTGCCGGTAGCGCTGATGCTGTGCGCCTGCCGCTGCGTGGACGGAGGCCTGCCCGGCAAGGAGGATGCCCGCCATGAAGCGTAGCGTGTTTTCCCGCGTGCTCCTGCTGGGGATGGCGCTGATGATTCCCTGCTATGCCTTTACGGTGCTCAACGTGCTGCTCTCGCCCTGGCCGCTGTATGAGCGCAGCCGCCCCGTGCTGCTGGCGCTGACGGCGCTGTGCACGGCGGGCCTCCTGCTGGCGCTGCGCGCGGCGGACAGGCCCTTCTTCATGCGCAACGAGCGGCGCGTGCTGCTTGCTGCCGCCGTGTTCTACTTCATCGTGCAGCTGTGCATGGCCCAGGCGCTGCGCTTTACGCCCAAGACGGACGCTGAGCAGTGCTTCACCGCCGCGGGCATCATCGCCGACGGCGGCGTGCTTGCTGGTCACGAGCGGCCCTTTGTCTACTTCACGCGCTATCCGCACAATATGGGCATGGTCTATCTGCTTGCGGCGATCTTCCGGTTCTTCGGCGCGCTGGGCTGGACGGATCGCTTCATGCAGGCGGCGCTGGTGTGCAGCCTGCTGTTCACGCTGGGGCTTGTGTGCGCTGCGCGCGCGTGCCGGCGCATGGGCGGCGTGGGCGCGCAGATGCGTCTGCTGATCCTCTTTGCCTCCTGCCTGCCGATGCTCTACTGCACCAGCGAATTGTATACCGACGCGTTCTCTCTTGCCTTCCCGATGACGAGCGTGTACTGCTGCCTGAAGCTGCGCGAGAGCCGCACGGCGCGCGCGCGCGTGCTCTGGGCGCTGCTGTTCGCTCTGTCCGCGTTTGCCGGCGCGCAGATCCGCTTCACCGCCGTCATCGCGCCCATCGCCTGCCTGATCGTGCTGGCGCTGGAGCGCCATGGCCGCGCGCTGCTGGGCGCTGCGTTGGCGATTTTGGCGTGCTTTGCGCTGGGCGGCGCGGCGATGGATGCCTGCACCGACGCCCAGCTGACCAGGGAAGCCATCGAGCAGAACGAGCTGCCCAAGCTGCACTACATCGCCATGGGGCTGCCCATCCACGAGGACGAGGGCTACGGCCAGTACGGCGACGGCGGCTGGCTCGTGTTCTCCACCGGGATCAAGGATCCCGACGAGCGGCGCGCCGCGCTGCTCACGCAGGTGATCGATCGCGTCTACTACCTGCGCTATCCCAACCGGCTGCTCAACCTGCTCTCGCGCAAGAACCTGTCCACCTTCGGCATCGGCACGTTCATGCTCAACGAGATCATCGAGTCGGACGCGCACGAGCCGGACAACGCCGTCAAGCAGGTGATCTTCGAGCAGGGGCGCTTCTACCGCGCGTATGTGTGCCTGACCACGGCGCTGCTGATGGCGCAGATGATCATCGCGTGCGCTGCCTGCGCCGGGGCGCTGAAACGGCGCTCCACCGCCGCCGCGCCGCTGTTCATCGCGCTGGTGGGCATCTTCCTGTTCCTTTGCATGTGGGAGACGCGCGGGCGGTACTTCTTCCAGTATGTGCCGGTGCTGCTGTGCGCCGCGGCGATGCTGGAGGTCAAAACGGAATCATAAATTCGCGCCCCGCTTCTGGAAGCAGCAGAAGCGGGGCGCGATTATATGGGCTATTTCTGTGCGCCTGTCCGTCGGGCAAGCGCGCTGCGCAGGAGCGTCCGGAGCTTATCCGTCGCCCAGGCGATGGCCAGCGGCACCAGCAGCCCCGCGAGCAGATACAGCGCGTCCCACTCCGGGCGGTTGCCCGGCGCGTAGTTATAGGCGGCATTGGTGCGGAAGGAGCGGACGGAGAAATCCGCGGCGCCCACGCCCAGCATGTTCAGCACGAGGAACACGCAGTTGAGCGCGAAGAAGCCCATGTAGTGGTGCATCATCACGGCGAAGGTGTTGCGGCTGATGGCCATGGCCAGGCGGCTTTTCTGCATGAACGGGGAAAGCAGCCGCGCGATGCGCAGATAAAACGCGATGGCCAGCGCGGCGCCGGCGTATACACCGAATGCGTCGCACACAAAATAGGTGCACGAGGAGAGCAGGTACGCCAGATTCTCATAGCGCACGCACAGCAGCGCGCGCAGCGCAACTACCGTGATGAGCACCGGCACCGTGCGCAGCCGGTTGTCGATGGCCTCCAGGCGGCTGCGGTAGAGCGCGCCCAGCGCGTAGCCCGGCAGCAGGATCAGCGGGCGCAGCACGGCCACCGGCAGCGCCTGCGGATTGCCTGCGTGGCAGATCTGTACCGCCGCACAGCCTGGCACAAGGCACACAAGGAACGTCACCCACGGGTTGCCGCGCCACAGGCGCGAAATGCGGTGCACAAGCGCATAGATCACCTGCACCATGAACAGCGGGAAGATGAACCACGCGCCCAGGTTCCACACGAATTGCTCGCCGTCCACGATCGGCGCGAGCAGCAGCGTATAGGCGGACAGCGGCTGGCCCACCGTAAAGCCGCCGAAGCGCCGCAGCAGCGCCGCGCCCACGCCGTAAACCAGGTTCCACCCGTACAGCGGCAGCAGCAGGCGTTTGGCCCTTGTGAGCACATCGCGTGCAGCAGAGCCGTGCAGGCGGAAGAAATAGCCTGAGCCAAACGCAAAGAGCATCAGGTGGAACGAGTAATAGCGGAAAAGGCCGTCCATCGCGAACAGGTCGCCCAGTGTGGTATGCCCGTCCACCACAAACACGATGGCCAGCAGATACAGCGCGCGCAGGACGGGATTCTCCCCGCGCGGCGCGGCGAAGCGGTCGTTCATGAAGCCTCCTCCTGCGGGCGCAGGCCCGGAAAAAATCCATATGATCACAGAAATACTTTCGCGGACGCCGCGCGATATGCGCCCGCGGCTTTTTTGGATATGGTTTATCACGTTTTCCCGGAGAAACAAAACGCGCCCTAAATGAAGGGAATCTCCAAAAAACGCGAAATTAACTCAGAATTTTTGGATCGAAAACGATTCAAAAAGCAAAGATTAGTGTGAAATCCGACAAAATACATCATTTTTGTCAGTAGACGTTCTGAAAATCAAAAGTATACTAAAGGTATCAGGCCGAGCTGCCTAAGGAAGCGTGATTGCCGGGTTTGGGGAGGTGTCTTTTATGGTCAAGTTTGGGGAGCGTCTGAAAGCGGCGCGCACCGCCAAACACATGAGCCAACAAGCGCTGGCGGATATCATTGGGAAGAGCCTGAATACCGTCGGTCTTTATGAGCGTGGGCTTCGTCAGCCGAGCCTGGAGACGCTTTGTCTGCTGGCTGACACCCTGGATGTCTCATGCGACTATCTGCTGGCCCGCACGGAAGCAAAGAAGACGGCCATTGCCTCAGATGCGTCGGATGAGGATCTCGCGCAGCGCGTCCTGCGCATTGAAAACCATCTGGGGCTGGACTGAACCCATCAAGCTGCATGGAAAAGCGTCGGAAACGGCGCTTTTTATTATGGATATCTTTATGCAAGGTATCGCATACAGAGACAGCGTCAGCGCTCCCCGCTCTTCTTGACGGCGTCCTCCATGTTCAGGCGATGGTGGCGCTTGCGCGGGGGCGTGAGCTGATAGAGCCGGTAGCGCTCGCGCACGTCGGCGATCTCCTCCTCGCTGGCGGCGTATACGCGCTGGTGCATCACCAGCAGCCCGGAGGCCGCGCGCTTGAAGTGCATCTGGCCAAAGGCCATGCCGTGCGCAGGGCAGCGGGCCAGCGTCATGTATTTTTCACGCCCGCTGTCGAACCATGGCGTGTCGAACGCCGTGCGCCGCCCGCAGCACGGGCAGGCCACGTTCATCAGCGATTCGTCGGCCAGGGCGTCGGTCTGATAGGCGTAGCGCGTGGGTACGGAGCGCAGCGCGGAGGCGGCAATGCGCTTTTCCCGCGCCAGAACAGCATCCAGCTGCGCGCGGCGCGCCTCGTCCAGCGCGCGCACGGCCTCGTCGATCCCGGCAAGCAGCGCTGCGGTGCACTGCGCGTCGTACACCGCGCGATGCGCCGGCACCTCGATCTCCACGCCCTGATGCTCCAGCGCGGCGTGCAGGTTCATCTGCTGATGGCACGAGCCAAGGCACGCGCCGCCGAAGACGAGCTGCGCGTCCAGCGGCGGCTCGAAGGGCATGGGCAGCTGATAGAACGCGGCGTTGCGCCGCAGCACGGGGAAATCGTCGCGCCCCCAGGTGACCAGCTGCGCGTCCTCGCCGCACCAGAGGATGAAGTCGTTCAGCACGTCGGCGAACTCGCCGCCCGTCTCCAGCTCGGCCTCGGTCATGCCGGTGACCTGGCGGATATGCTTGTCCAGCCGCTTGTACAGCCGGGGACGGATCAGCCGGGAAAAGGTGTCCGCGACCTGATAATCGCGGCCCACGCGGCACGCGCCCAGCTCGATGATCTCGTGCGGCATGCGGTGATTGGGCGTATAGCTGCTCTGGTTCCACTCCAGATCAAAGACGATGAGATGGCGGCACGCGCCGCTTGTCAACGAAAACATGGGTCACATCCTGTTCGCTCATTTGCTCGTTCTATTGTAACGCATCCCACCGGTTTTTCATAGAGGGAATTTCTTAGGGGAAGAATGGATTGCAAGCGCGCACCGTTTCTGCTATGATCTGTGTATCCGGACGATGTGTCCGAAGAAGAGAGGGAGACGGATGAACCTGTTTGATATTCTCGGCCCGGTGATGGTCGGCCCCAGCTCCTCGCACACGGCGGGCGCGGTGCGCATCGGGCGCATGGCACGAAGACTGCTGGGCGGCGGCACGCCCGAATCGGCGCGCATCACGCTGTCCGGCTCCTTCGCCGCGACGGGCCAGGGCCACGGCACCGATCGTGCGCTGGTCGCCGGACTGCTGGGCATGGATACCGACGACGAGCGCATCCCCCGCAGCTTCGAGCTGGCCGCGCAGGCGGGGATGGCCTTCGCCTTTGCCCGCACGAATCTGCCCGGCGCGCACCCGAACACCGCCCGCATCGAGCTGGCGGCGCGGGACGGGTGCACGCTGTCGATGACGGCGGCGTCGCTGGGCGGCGGGCGCATCGAGGTGCACGAGATGAACGGCCTGCAGGTGCGCTTCTCGGGCGAGCTGCCCACGCTGATCGTGCTCAACCGCGATCAGCCGGGCCATGTGCGCGACGTGGCGGGCGTGCTGGCCGGCGACGGCGTGAACATCGCCACGCTGCACCTGTACCGCGATTATCCCGGCGGCAGCGCCGTGATGATCATCGAGACGGACAAGGCTGTGCCCGGCGAGAGCCTGGCGCGGCTGCGCACGATGCCCGGCATCACGGGCGTGACGTTTGTGGGCGCGGAGGCGCGCCGGGGGGAGGACTGATCAGCATGGCCATTCATTCCCTTCAGGCTCTGATGGACGCCGGGGTCAGGGAGGATCTGTTCAACGTGCTGCTTCGCGAGGATTGCGTGGATCGCGGCGTGGAGCCGGGCGAATCCCTTGCGCAGATGACGGCGCTGTTTGCCGCCATCCGCCGGGCGCAGGCAGGCTATGACGGCGCGCTGCGCTCGCGCAGCGGCATGGTCGGCGGCGACGGAGAACGGATGCGCGCATACGCTCAAAATGGCCGCACGATCTGCGGCGAATACGTCGCGGGCGTGATCGCGCAGGCCATCGCCATGGGCGAGAGCAACGCCTGCATGAAGTGCATCGTCGCCGCGCCGACGGCGGGCAGCTGCGGCGTGCTGCCTGCGGTGCTGCTGCCCTATCAGCAGCGCGAGGGCATCGAGGACGCGGCCATGGTGCGCGCGCTGTATGTCGCCGGGGCGATCGGGCAGGTCGTCGCGGAGAAGGCCTCCATCGCGGGGGCAGCGGGCGGCTGTCAGGCCGAGATTGGCACGGCCAGCGCGATGGGTGCGGCGGCGCTGTGCTATCTGGCCGGGGGAGACGCCCGGGCCGTGTGCCATGCGGCGGCGATTGCGCTCAAGAGCCTGATGGGCCTGGTGTGCGACCCTGTCGCAGGGCTTGTGGAGGTGCCCTGTGTCAAGCGCAACGCCGCGGGCGCGATGATCGCCATGTCCAGCGCGGACATGGCGCTGGCGGGCATCCGCTCCGCCGTGCCGCCGGACGAGGTGATCGACGCGATGCGCGAGGTCGGCGACAGGATGGACGTCTCCCTGCGTGAGACGGGGCTGGGCGGCGTGGCCGGTACGCCGTTCGGGCAGGCCATGCGCGAGCGGATGAGCGGGGAATGAGCGCGGGAAGCTTCGGTTGAGAATGCTTTCGTTCACTAAGGAGGGCTTTCGCTAACTAAGAAATGCGATGGTTTCGGTGAATGTCCAGCTTCCTTAC
>JBJEYK010000143.1:0-6803 GCA_051886775.1 Candidatus Ventricola sp.
ACACCCGCATCTGCGAGGAGATGAAGGACGAGGACATCGTGAAGCTCATCAAGCGCCTGGGATACGTCGAGGGCCTGCCGGTCGTCGTCGATCCCAAGATCATGAGCCCGAAGGCGTTCATCGACGAGGTGGTCGAGCAGCGCCTGCCCAATCCCTTCATGCCGGACGATCCGCGCCGCATCGCGACCGATACCTCCCAGAAGGTCGGCATCCGCTTCGGCGAGACGATCAAGAGCTATGTGGCACAGGGCCGCGACATGAACGAGCTGGTCTCCATCCCGCTGGCGATCGCCGGCTGGATGCGCTACCTGCTGGCCGTCGATGACAACTTGGAGCCGATGGAGGTCTCCGCCGACCCGATGAAGGACGAGCTGCAGGCGCAGCTGGCCGGCATCGAGGCCGGCAAGCCCGAGACCTACAAGGGGCAGCTCCGTCCGATCCTGCGCAACGCCAACATCTTCGGCAGCGATCTGGAGAAGGCCGGCCTGGCCGACCGGATCGAGGCGATCTTCGTCGAGGAGCTGGCGGGCGCGGGCGCTGTGCGCGCGACGCTGCACAAGTACATCAGCAAGTAAGGGATTTCTCCTCAAAACGATCTGCCGCGGCGCCAACCGAAGCGCCGCGGCAGATCAGCATGTCGACAAAGGATTGTCGACATGCTGACGATGCAAGTCTGCTAACGCATCCTTGCATCGGTAGGAGAACGAGAAAACATCATTTCTCGCGCGCCCTACGGGCACACTCCAAATGATATCGGAAGCAGACTGCGTCTGCTCCTCGCGGCGCACATGTCGCCGCTGCGGATTTCATATGAAGGGGCTGCGGCCCCTTCATTCATCCCCAGAGACTGTTGCCTGCTTTGTTGATCGTCTGATGTGTACGGGAGCCGTTTGCGGGCGAGCCGCGCGGGGATTGCCGGCAGACGCTTGAAATGCGCGGACACCTATGATATAGTAAGCGTAACGATAGGACAATGCCTGTCGCATACATGACCGACAGCCCGGCAGCAAGGCTGGAAAAGCACCTGGAGGTTTAGCTCATGAGCACAACGGCACTGGAGCGCCAGCTGGAGACATGCAGGCAGAAGATCCGGATCCTGGAGCACGCGCTGTCCGTCTGCGCGGGTGCGTATTACAACATCAACCTCACCCAAAACCTTGTCCCCGGCACGATGATCCAGGTGATCGACGGGGTGGAATACAGCATCAACGAGGCCATCGGCCTGCCCGAGGACTGCCGGTACTGGGACGTGATCGAGTACTGGGGCAGGCAGCTTGCTTCGGATCAGCAGGCGGATTACTTCGCCTTCTTTGATATCGGGCACCTGAGCACGTGCTTCGAGCGGGGGGAGGCGCACGTCTTCCACCGCTACCGCACGAAGGACTCCCTGGGCAGGCCGATGCTCGCTGAGCAGCATGTGGTGATGTACCGCGACCTGTACTCGGGCGATCTGCTGGCCGTCACCTATGTGCTCGACCTGACCAAGTTCGAGGAGATGCATGCCCGGGATGCCGAGCAGCGCCGGCGGCTGGAGGACGATATCATCCGCATCGAGGGATTGGCTAGCCAGTATTCCTCCCTGTATTACATCAACTTCCAGACTAACGAATTCTACAAGTACGACGTCAGCCCCCATGTGCCCCCGGAAATCCGGGAGAGCGCAAGCAGGACGCCGGAGGAATTCTTTGCCATCTACAAGAAGTCCGTGCAGGAGTACACCCATCCGGAATACCGCGAGGAGATGCTCCGCTACGCTGACGAGGGCTATGTGCGCAAGGCCCTGCGGGGAAAGAAGCGGCACACCGTCCGCTTCCTCCACACGGCGCGCAACGGCGAATATCAGTGGCTGGAGCTTGTCCTGATCAAGTTTGCCAAGGCCGAGGAGGATATCTCCGGCATCGCGTTCGCCTTCCTGAATGTGGACAAGGAGGAGCGTGAAAAGGAGAACCAGAAAAAGGCGCTCATGGACGCCCTTGCCGCCGCAGAGCACGCCAACCGGGCAAAGACTGCCTTCCTCAACAACATGTCCCACGACATCCGCACGCCGATGAACGCGATCATTGGCTACACCGCGCTGGCGGCCTCCCACCTGGACAACCCGGAGATCACCCGGGATTATCTGAACAAGATCTCTGTATCCAGCAGCCATCTGCTCAGCCTGATCAACGACGTGCTGGACATGAGCCGCATCGAGAGCGGCCGCGTCAAGATCGAGGAGAAGGAGGTGCACCTGCCGGATATTCTCCACGACCTGCGCACCATCATCCAGTCCAGCATCGCGGCCAAGCAGCAGGATCTGTACATCGACACGCAGGATATCCTCCACGAGGACATCATCACCGACAAGCTGCGCCTCAATCAGGTGCTGCTCAACATCGTCAGCAACGCCATCAAGTTCACCCCGGTCGGCGGGACGATCAGCATCCGCGTGCTGGAGAAGGCCTGCGCGCTGAGCGGCTATACCGCCTTCGAGTTCCGCATCAAGGACAACGGCATCGGCATGTCCGCCGAATTCCAGAAGCACATCTTCGAGTCGTTCACCCGGGAGCAGACGGCGACCGTCAGCGGCATCCAGGGCACCGGGCTGGGCATGGCCATCACCAAGAACATCGTGGACATGATGGGCGGCACGATCACGGTCAGGAGCGAGGAGGGCAAGGGCTCGGAGTTCGTGGTCACGCTGGACTGCAAGCTCTCCAGCACCGTGGTGACCTACGAGCCGATTCCGGAGCTGCAGGGCGCGCGGGCGCTGGTGGCCGACGACGACACGGGCACCTGCATCAGCGTCAGCAAGATGCTGCGGCAGATCGGCATGCGCGCGGACTGGACGGCGTCCGGCAAGGAGGCCGTCGTCCGCGCCAGAGAGGCCTATGAGGAGCGCGACGAGTTCAAGGTCTTCATCATCGATTGGCTCATGCCGGACATGAACGGCGTGGAGACCGTGCGGCGCATCCGCAAGGTGATCGGCGATACCACCCCGATCATCATCCTGACCGCCTACGATTGGTCGGACATCGAGCAGGAGGCCCGGGAGGCCGGCGTCACCGCGTTTGTCACCAAGCCGCTGTTCATGTCCGAGCTGCGGGAGGTGCTCACGCGGCCCGTCCGCCAGGAGAGACGGATCGAGGAGCCGTCCGCGCCTGCCGATTTCACCGGCAAGCGGATTCTGCTGGTGGAGGACAACGAGCTCAATCAGGAAATCGCGGTGGAGATTCTCAGGGAGGCGGGCTTCGTGGTCGACGTGGCTGACGATGGCATCGTCGCCGTGGAGAAGATGGCCTCCGCCGCATCCGACTGCTACGATCTGATCCTGATGGACGTGCAGATGCCCCGGATGAACGGCTACATCGCCACCCGGGAAATCCGCACCCTGAGCGACAACCGCAAGGCCAATATCCCCATCATCGCCATGACGGCCAACGCCTTTGACGAGGACAAGCACCTCGCCTACGAGGCGGGCATGAATGGCTTTGTTGCCAAGCCCATCGACATCGACGCGCTGCTGCGCACCCTGACAGACGTCCTGAAGTGACGGACAGGGCAAGCGCCAATCCGGCGGCACATTTCCCAACCCGTTTCTGCCGTGGACTGCGCAGCCTGCGGCGAAACGGGTTGTTTTTTGGGCGGAAAGACCCGGGAGAATGAAAAAAAGCGCGCCCGGGCAGGACGCGCCTGCGCGCGCCGGATGGGTCTGCCTGCATGGAATCCGATGCAAATCGGCCTATTTTCATGCGTTTTTTTGGGATTGCGAACATGCAGAGCATGTGCTATACTCAAGAATGAAATGATAACCATATTTTCTGTACGATATTGCCCGTTTTCATGACATTTCAGCCATCCTGCGGGCACAGCGAGGGGCCTGACAGGACGGCCGGCCGTTCACCGCCGCCGCATCCGGGTCAGCTCCGCCAAGGCAGCCTATCCGATCATATCCCGCGGGTGAGCGGCGGTTCAGAGGTGGATTATGAAGGAGCTTTCGCAGAACGTTTCCAGGCAGGAGCGGGCCATCCGCCGCTTTCTGCGCGATTTCATGGACAAGCCGAAGGATGGGCAGGCCTTCGGTGGCATCCTGGCCAAGCTGGGCCGCTATTATGATGCGGATCGCGCCTATATTTTCGAGCTGAACGCAGATCGCACCCACGCCAGCAACACCTATGAGTGGTGCTGCGAGGGCGTTTCTCCGGAGCTTGATCACCTTCAGAACATTCCGCTGGACGGGATGGAGCACTGGTTTGAGACGTTCGAGGAAAAGGGCGAGTTCTTCATCACCTCGCTTTCGGAGGACTACGGCCCCGACTCTGCGACGTATCAGATCCTGGAGCCGCAGGGGATCGAAAGCCTGATGGCCGCGCCCATGGTGGCCGGCGGCGCTGTGGTCGGCTTCCTGGGCGTGGACAATCCCCGCCGGAACACCGGCGACCTGCTGCTTCTCTGCGTCGTCGCCTCCACCTGTTACAGCGAGATCATCACCCGGCGCATGATGGACGCCAAGCTCCAGACGACCAGCCAGGCCCTGATGGACAGGACGCGGATCATCCAGTCCCTGGGTGAAATCTACACCTCGCTGTACTATATCGACCTGTCTACCGGGCGGTTTACGGAGCTTTCCTCCGTGGCGGATGTGCACGCGCACATCGGGGCCTCCGGCGACGCGCAGGACCGGCTTTCCTACTTCTGCCGCCACATGGTGGATCCCGAATGCGCGCAGGATATGCTCGCGTTCGTGGATCTGTCTACGCTGGATCGGCGGATGGCGCACACGCGGATCGTGTCCCGGCAGTATCGCAGCACGCTGTTCACCGCCCCTGGCGCGCGCGACAAAACCACCTGGCGCGAGTGCTCGTTCATCGAGAGCGACCGGGACGCTCAGGGGCATCTTTCGCACGTCATCTTCACCACGCAGTCCATCCACGAGGCCAAGCTCCGCGAGCTGGAGGCCCGGCAGAGGCTGCGGGAGACCAACGGGGAGCTTACCGCGCTGCTCGAGGCGGAAAAGCTGCACACCTCGATCATCGGCTCGCTGGGCAACGTGTTCTACGCGCTGTACTACATCGATCTGGAGCGGAATACCTTCCAGGAGCTTACCTCCCAGGACAGGATTCACCACACCCTGGGCGAAAAGGGCGACGCCCGGAAGGCGCTGCGGCACATGACGGACGAGCTGGTGAGCGACGCGCACCAGCCGCTGATGCGCAGCTTTACCGACTTTGACACCCTCAGCGCGCGCCTGGGCGATAAATCCATCCTCATCCAGGAATTTGCAGCCCGCAGCGGCGGCTGGACGCGGTGCGCCATCTTCCCCGTCCAGCGGGACGAGCGCGGCAGGAACAGCACGGTGCTGTGCACGCTGCGCTCCATCACCAGCGAGAAGGAGGAGCTGGCCTCCCAGGACAACCTGATCCAGGCGCTGGCCATCCCGTATGAAAACATTTATGCCGTCAACGCGGATACCTGCGAAGCCGTCTGCTACTGCATGGGCCAGACCATGAGCGACCGCTACGGCCAGAAATTCGCCGCGGGCAACTACGAGCGCAATATCCGCACCTACATCGACAACGACGTGCTGGAGGAGGACAGGCCCCTGTTTGACAGCGTGTGCAGCGTAGACGGGGTCAACCGCCTGCTCTCGGACAGAAAGGCCTCCTACTTCAATTATCGCGTCCGCCGCGACGGCCGGACGCAGTACTTCCAGTGCCAGCTCGTCAAGCCCAATCAGGACAGGAACGAGTTCGTCATCGGCTTCAAGAACATCGACGAGGAGAAGCGGCTCGAGCTGGTGCAGCAGCGCAGGGTCGAGGAGGCCTATGCCGCGCTGGAGCAGGTCAACGCCGCCCTGCGGGACGAGACAAAGATCGCCAGCGCGCTGAGCCAGGAGTACAGCAGCCTGTTCAAGATCGACGCGAAGACCGGCCACATGACCCTCTACCGCACGGACGGCGTCGGCATCGAACCGGCGCTGCTTCAGAAGCTGATGCAGGCCGGCAGCTACGAGACCATCCTGTCCAAATACATCGACCGCTTCGTCGTGCCGGAGGATCAGCCGCGGCTGCGCAAGCTCAGCACGCTGGCGATGCTGCAGGAGTGGGTGCCGGAGGTCGGCTTGTACAAGCTGGGCTACCGCCGGATCATGGAGGGCGTGATCTCCTACTACGAGATGAACGTGGTCAAGACCGTCGATCAGGACGGCGAAATCACCTTTATCCTCGGCCTGCGCGACATCGACGAGGAGATGCGCCGCCAGCTTCAGCTGACCCGCGAAATGGAAATGCAGCGCGAGATCATCGAGGGCCTCGGCTCGGAGTACTATTCCGTGCTGCTGGTCGACCCGCAGACGGACGTCGTCACCACCTACCGCGCCGAGGAGGCGGAGGGACGCGCCATCGAGGCGTACTTCCGCCGGCACGACAGCTGCTGGTCCCGGGGCATCGAAAGCTACGCGCAGGAGCTGATCTCCGAGGGCAGCCGCGCGGAATTCCTGCAAAAGCTCTCCCTGAACCACATCCGCGACGACGGCAGGGACTACTCCTTCACCTATGAAAAGCTGACGGACGACGGCGTCATCTACCTTCAGGCGCGCGTGTCCTTCGTCCACGAGAAGGACGGCAGGCTTGTGGCCGTCATCGGCACCCGGAACGTGGACGACCTGATCAAGAAGGAGCGCCAGCAGGAGATGGCGCTGCAGGCGGCGTTCGACGCGGCGGAGGCCGCCAGCAAGGCGAAGACGGACTTCCTGTCCAACATGTCCCATGACATCCGCACGCCCATGAACGGCATCATCGGCATGACCGCCATCGCCGCGGCGC
>JBJEYK010000144.1:0-6795 GCA_051886775.1 Candidatus Ventricola sp.
GCGCATCAACGAGCTCAAGGCGATGATCGAGAACGCCGTCATCGTCGACGAGAGCAAGATCAACACCGACACGGTCAGCTTCGGCAACCGCGTTACCATCGTCGATCTGGACGATGAGGACGAGGAGGAGGAGGTCTATACCATCGTGGGCACCTCTGAGTCCGACCCGGCCAATGGCCGCCTGTCCAACGAATCCCCCGTGGGCGCGGCGCTGATTGGCGCGCATGTGGGCGAGATTGTCTCCGCGGCGACGCCGGGCGGCGTGCGCAGGCTGCGCATCGTCGATATCGCGCTGTAATTGGCGTGCGGCTGATCCCGCACAGGAGCGGTGTTCGCTCCTTTTTTGAAACGACCAGGGAAGAGAGAGGAAATCAACATGGCAGATGAGATCCTGTTTGCCGCGCCCGAACTGACCGAGCAGGAGCAGATTCGCCGCGCGAAGCTGGCCAGATACCAGAGCGAGGGCAACGATCCCTATGCGATCACGAAGTACGAGCGCACGCACACCTCCCGGCAGATTCTGGACGCGTTTGACGCGCTGGAGAATCAGCAGGTGTCCATCGCCGGGCGCATGATGGCGCGGCGCATCATGGGCAAGGCGTCCTTCGTCCACCTGATGGACGGCGAGGGCAAGATTCAAGCCTATATCCGCCGCGAGGACGTGGGCGAGGACGTCTATGCCGACTTCAAGACGATGGACATCGGCGACATCATCGGCGTGGTGGGCACCGTCTTCCGCACGAAGACCGGCGAGGTCTCCATCCATGCGACGAAGCTCACGCTGCTGACCAAGTCTCTGCGCGTGCTGCCGGAGAAGTGGAACGGCCTGAAGGATCAGGACATCCGCTATCGCCAGCGCTATGTCGATACCATCGTCAACCCCGAGGTGAAGGACACCTTCGTCAAGCGCAGCCAGATCATCAAGGCGCTGCGCGAGTTCTTGGACAGCAAGGGCTTTCTGGAGGTTGATACCCCCGTGCTGCAGACGATCGAGATCGGCGCGAACTCCCGCTCCTTCGTCACGCATCACAACGCGCTGGATATCCCCATGTATCTGCGCATCGAGACGGAGCTGTACCTCAAGCGCCTGATCGTCGGCGGGTTTGAGAAGGTCTACGAGGTGGGCCGCATCTTCCGCAACGAGGGCATGGACACCCGGCACAACCCCGAGTTCACCACCATCGAGCTGTATCAGGCGTACGCCGATTACCGCGACATCATGGATCTGGTGGAGGAGATGTACATCTATGTGACGCAGAAGGTCTGCGGCACGCTGAAGCTCCAGTACCAGGGCAAGGAAATCGACATGACCGGCCCCTGGACGCGTATGACCATGGCCGAGGCAGTCAAGAAGTATTCCGGCATCGATTACTACGACTGGCAGAGCGACGAGCAGGCGCGCGCGGCGTGTGAGGCGCGCGGCGTGCATGTGGAGAAGAACGCCGTCCGGGGCGAGTGCCTGGAGGCCTGTTTCGAGGAATTCGTGGAGCCGAAGCTGGTGCAGCCGACGTTCATCATGGACTACCCGGTGGCGATCTCCCCGCTGGCCAAGCGCAAGAAGAATGAGCCGGACATGACCGAGCGCTTCGAGTTCTTCATCAACTGCATGGAGGCGGGCAACGCCTTCTCCGAGCTGAACGACCCGATCGACCAGCGCGGCCGGTTCGAGCGTCAGGCTGCCGCCAAGCGCGCGCAGGGCGGCCATGCGGACATCGACGAGGACTTCGTCGCCGCGCTGGAGTACGGCATGCCCCCGACGGGCGGCCTGGGCTTCGGTGTCGATCGTCTGGTCATGCTGCTGACCGACAGCGCGTCCATCCGCGACGTGCTGCTGTTCCCGACGATGAAGCCGCTGGACGCCGGCAAGCCTGCCAGGAGGGAGGAGGCTGCGCCCGAGGCTCCGGAGGCGCCCGCCGCAGAGGCCGCCGCGCCCGCTGCCGGGGAGGCCATCGACTTTTCCAAGGTGCAGATCGAGCCGCTGTTTGAGGACAGCGTGGACTTTGAGACCTTCTCCAGGTCCGACTTCCGCGCGGTGAAGGTCAAGGCCTGCGAGGCGGTCAAGAAGAGTAAGAAGCTGCTCCAGTTCACCCTGGACGACGGCACCGGCACCGACCGCACCATTCTCTCCGGCATTCACGCATATTACGAGCCGGAGGAGCTGGTGGGCAAGACGCTGATTGCTATCGTCAACCTGCCGCCGCGCAAGATGATGGGCATCGACTCCTGCGGCATGCTGATCTCCGCGCTCCATCAGGAGGAGGGCGAGGAGAAGCTCCACCTGCTGATGGTCGATCCGCACATCCCCGCGGGCGCGAAGCTGTATTGATTTGATTCCATGTGAAGTGGACATGAATGGCCCCGCAGGAAACGCTGCGGGGCTATTTTCTGCCTGATAAGGTTTTTGCGAGGAGATCGGATGTATCCATAAAGGAGGAAAGTTGTGATGAGCCATGCGGTTGTCTATGTGCACGGCAAGGGCGGGAGCGCGGCGGAGGCGGCGTATTACCGGCCATTTTTTCCGGGCTGCGAGGTGATCGGCCTGGACTACGCCGTGAGCACACCCTGGGAGAGCGGCGCGGCCATCCGCGCGGCGTTCGACGAAGCGGCGGGGCGTTTCGATCACGTTGCGCCACCGGTCGCTTTGTGTGCTGAAGGGATTTAGACGATGAACCTGTTCAGCACGGGAATCTGGTGCAGCAGGTAGGATACCGACAGCGATATGAGGGAGATGAAAAGCGCCAGACCCGGCACGCCAAGCAGCAGAATGATGGGCGAGGGCGGCAGCGTGAGCTGCAGGCGCTCAATGATGAACGGATGCACGAGGTACACGCCGAAGGAGCATGCGGAGAGCGTCTGAAGCACGCGACCCAGGCGCTGACCTGGACGAAACCGCGCACACGCATACCGAAGCAGCAGGAACATGCCGACGGTCATGAAAAGCACGGTCATGGAGGACATGCCGAGGAACTGACTGCTGCTTTTCCCAAGCAGCGCGGAATGCCAGAGGGTCAGCGCGACGGTCATGAAGACGCCCAGTGCGCCCGCCGCGACGAGCAGGCGGCGCGGTGTCTGCTTGATGGGATAGGCGTAGAGGTAATGACCCAGCACGAAGTAGTACAGCGCGGTTGCGCCCGACAGGGGATTCAACTGCGTGACGGCAGATTGGGCGGACGCGATCACGTCCGCATGCGGCGGAGTAAAGAGCAGGATGAACGCGAGCATGCGGGGAAGCAGGAACACAAAGAGGAAGCCAAGTATAAGGAAGTACTCCGTCAGCTGTTTGCTTTCAGTCATTCTGCGCAGAAACGGCGTGAGCATATAAAGCCCGAGAATGGCGAAAATGAACCACATATGATAGTGACCGCGCAGCAACTGGTTGAGGAACGTCCACTTCCCCTTGCCCATGATAACACAATGCACCACGGCGTAAAACGCAGACCAGAACAGGAAACTGACCGTGACGCGGGGTATGGTTCGGCGGTAGAGCCGCCCGATAGAAAAGCAGCGCTGCGGCGACAGGAACAGTGTGCCGCTGATCATGAAGAAGGCGGGAACGCTCCAGCAAAAGAGGCTACTGATGGAGGTGGCGATTTGCCACGGGAGGCTCAGCACATCCGTGCAGGATGCAGGCAGGGGCGATGTGTGAAGGAGGACGATGCCGTACGTCGCCAGAATACGCAGCAGATCGAGCGACCAGAGTCTGTCGTTTGTTTTTTGTGCGTTCTTGCGGGAAGTATCCATGATATTCTCCTTATGTTATGAGTAATGACAATCAGCGTAGGATATATACGTCAAGCGTATAGCGCACAACGAGAATATCGACACGAGGGAATTGGCTTGCGCTGTGCGCATTCCGCGTATTGCTGTTAGGGGATAAAAGGTATCCTGATGGGTAGTTGATGGATAGGTGATATACATGGATATGTGCCATTGTAACAAGCGGGAACGGGGCTTGTCAACCGGCGGATGCCACCTTGGAGCACATATTGGAGCAAATCGCAGATGATATCATCGCTCAAAGCCAGATCGAGGGGGGTGATTGGCATCACAGTACAGGTTCCCTGACCTGTGCAGACTTGTAAAAACTTGCACACAATACTTGATGGTACCGGAAGAGGAGGAAAGCATCATGCGAAAAGCGGTTGTCTATGTGCACGGCAAGGGCGGGAGTGCGGCGGAGGCGGCGTATTACCGGCCATTTTTTCCGGGCTGCGAGGTGATCGGCCTGGACTACGCCGTGAGCACACCCTGGGAGAGCGGCGCGGCCATCCGCGCGGCGTTCGACGCGGCGGCGGGGCAGTACGACCGTGTCACGCTGATTGCAAACAGCATCGGCGCGTACTTTTCGATGCTGGCGCTCAGCAATTGCGCCATCGACCGGGCGTTCTTCATTTCGCCCATCGTGGACATGGAGCGGCTGATTCGGGATATGATGGGCTGGGCAGGCGTGACCGAGGCAGAGCTGAGGGAGCGGCAGGAGATCGCGACGGGCTTTAGCGAAACGCTGTCGTATCCGTACCTGACGTATGTGCGGGCGCATCCGATCCGCTGGACGGTGCCCACGCAAATCCTGTATGCCGGGCGGGACAGCCTCACCTCGCGCCGGACGGTGACGGACTTTGCGCACACGCATCGCGCGGAACTGACGGTGATGGAGGACGGGGAGCATTGGTTCCACACCGAGCAGCAGCTGGCGTTTCTGGACGCGTGGCTGAGGAATTGCCTGGGCAATGATCAGGGCAGATGACAGAAATTCATTTGTTAGTCCACTGATCGGACAAAAATCCTGTAAATTGAAATTTGTTGTAAGAAAAAATGCAATTTCCCTTGATTTTTGGCAGGAGAGGCATTATAATACAGCAATACGGTGAAGCACTGCTTCACTGAAAGGGAGGAATTGGATTATGAAGAAGCTGTTTATGCTGCTCCTCATCGCCGCGCTGCTGTGCCCGGTGCTTGCACTGGCGGACGATACCATCAAGATCGGCGTTTTCGAGCCGATGACCGGCGCGACCGCTGCCGGCGGCGCGATGGAGAAGGAAGGCTTTGACCTGGCCAACGAGCTGTATCCCGAGGTGCTCGGCAAGAAGGTCGAGCTGGTGTATGGCGACAACAAGTCCGACCGTGCCGAGGCGACGCTGGCCGCGCAGTCCCTGGTGGACAAGGGCGTGGTCGCGGTGCTGGGCTCTTACGCGTCCGGCCTGTCGATGGCGGGCGGCGAGGTCTTTGGCGAGGAGGAGATTCCCGCACTGACGGCCACCGCCACCAACCCGACTGTCACGCTGGATTGCGAGTGGTACGCGCGCATTTGCTTTATCGATCCGTTCCAGGGCACGATGCTGGCGCGCTACGCCGTCAAGAACGGCTATCATAAGATCGCGATCATGCGCGAGAAGGATTCCGAGTACGCTGTCGGCCTGGTCAAGTACTTCCAGGACGAGCTGGCCCAGAACGAGGGCTTTGAGGTCGTCGAGCTGTGCGACTTCATGAACAAGGACGAGGACTTCTCCGCGCTGCTGGGCGCTGTGCTCGACAAGAAGCCGGACGTGATCTTCACCTCCGTGTCCTATGCCGACAAGGCCGCGCAGATCATGAAGCAGGCGCGCGCCCTGGGCTATGAGGGCGATTTCTTCGGCGGCGACACGCTCGACGCGCCGGAGCTGTTCAACATCGCGGGCGCCGCGGCCTCGGGCGCTGTCTTCACGACCTTCTACGACGCGGCGCAGCCGGCGACCGAGAAGACCAGCGAATTCCTGGATGCCTACCGCGCCAAGTACGGCAAGGAGCCTGCTGCGTCCACCGTCATGGCGTACGACGCCTACCTGACCATGCTCGCGGCGATCGAGGCGGCCGGCTCCACCGACGCCGAGGCGATCCGCGACGCGCTCTTTGCCACGGAGGGCTTCGTCGGCGCTGCCGGCGTGATCACCCTGGATGAAAACCATGATGCGGTGCGGCCCGTTGTCTTCAAGGCTGTGCAGGCGGACGGCAGCACGGCGTTCGTCGATATGATCGAGCCGTAACCCGCACAGGCGTCTGCTTCCGGTGTTATCGCGGGGCTGTAGAGTGGAATGCTTTACAGCCCTTCGTTTCACCCGACGGGCGCACAACAGCTGATTGGGAGTGAAACCATGCTTGATTTGACCCGTCTGTTGCAGACGCTGACCGATGCGCTGAGCCTGGGCAGCCTGTATGCGCTCATCGCCATCGGGTATACGATGGTGTATGGCGTGCTGCGGCTGATCAACTTTGCCCACGGCGAGATCTTCATGATCGCCATGTACATCGTTTTCTATGGCATCTCCATGTTCACCCTGCCCTGGTATGTGACGTTCGCCGTGACCATCCTGGTGACGGCGCTGCTGGGTACGCTGGCCGAGCGCCTGGCCTATCGGCCCCTGCGCGCCGCGCCGCGCATTTCCATCCTCATCTCGGCGATTGGCGTGTCGTACTTTTTGCAGAACCTGGCGACGGTGCTCTTCGGCGGCAGGCCGCTGACGTTCCCGGATGTGCCGGTGTTCACCGACGTGCTGGTCATCGGCAGCGTGTACATTCAGCGCCTGTCGCTGATTGTGCCGATCATCGCAGCCGTGCTGCTGATGATGCTGATGTTCCTGATCCGCCGCACGAAGACGGGCATGGCGATGCGCGCGGTGGCGCGCGATTACGACGCCGCAAGCCTGATGGGCATCGACCTGAACCGGACGATCGCCATCACCTTCTTCATCGGCTCTGCGCTGGCCGGCGTGGGCGCGATCATGTGGGGCATGAAGTATACCCGCATCAGCCCGACCA
>JBJEYK010000145.1:0-6710 GCA_051886775.1 Candidatus Ventricola sp.
CAGCAGAAGGTCGTCGTGGGCAAGTGGCTGGCGCGCGATTCGCGCGTGGTGATGTTCGACGAGCCGACGCGCGGCATCGACGTGGCGGCCAAGGTCGAAATCTACAACCTGATGAACCAGCTCAAGCAGCAGGGCATCGCGGTGATGTTTGTCTCCTCGGAAATGCCGGAGGTCATGGGCATCGCCGACCGGATCATCGTCATGTGCGACGGGCGCATCACCGGCGAGCTGAACGCCCGCGAGACGACGCAAAGCGAGATCCTCACCTACGCCACCCGGTTTGAAAACAAGTTTGCCCAGGACGAAGGGAGTGCTAAGGCATGAACAAGAAGTTTAAGCAGATCATGGCCGTGCGCGGCATGGGCGCGGCGCTGACGGCGTTCGTCGGCCTGATCATCATCTACGTCGCCTTCGGCCTGATTCAGCCGCAGGTGTTCTCCATGCGCAACATCCTCAACCTGCTGCGCTCGATGAGCAAGTACCTGCTCATCGGCGTGGGCCAGAGCTACCTGCTCATCACCGGCAACATCGACCTGTCCATCGGCTCGGTCGTCGCCATGAGCGCGATGATCTCCGCCACGATGATGTCCTCCGGCGTGATCGTGCCCATCGCCATCCTGGTGGCGCTGATCTGCTGCCTGGCCGTGGGCGTGGTCAACGGCGTACTGGTGGGCAAGTTCCGCCTGCCGCCCTTCATCGCCACGATGGGCACCATGTTCGTGGGCCGCGGCATCGCCTATATGGTCAACGGCAACCGCAACACCAACGCCATCTCCTCCGGCATCGGCAAGGAGGCGGCCGACAAGTTCCAGAACTTCTTCTACTACGGCAGCACCGCCGGTGTGTACAACACGTTCTGGATCGCGCTGATCATCTTCCTCGTCTTCTTCTTCCTGCTGAGCAAGACCCGCACGGGCCGCCACATCTACGCCATCGGCTCCAACGCCGACGCGGCCAAGCTCTCCGGCGTGAGCGTGCTGTCCACCGTCACCAAGGCCTACATGGTCAGCGCGTTCTGCTCCTTCGTGGTGGGCCTGATCCTCTGTGCGCAGGCCGGTATGGGCAACATGGAGGCCGGCAACGTGTACGAGATGTACGGCGTGGCCGCGGGCGTCATCGGCGGCGTCTCTCCGCTGGGCGGCACGGGCCTGCTGCTGGGCACCTTTGCGGGCGCTGCGGTCTGGCAGACGCTGGAGAACGGCCTGAGCATGGCCGGCGCGCCGGTGGGCATCCAGCGCATCGTCATCGGCATCATCGTCGTGGGCGCGGTGCTGATGGACATCGTCTTCCGCCGCGGCATCGGCGGCCACAAGCCGGCCAAGAAGGCGGACAAATAACACGCATATGACCGCGGCGGCAAGGCTCGCGGTACATATAGAAAAAACACTGGGAGGAACAAACTATGAAGAAACTGGTTTCCATGCTCCTGTGCGTCGCGCTGCTGGCTGTCTGCGCCGGCGCCCTGGCCGCGGGCGAGAAGATCGCCCTGATCACGATGGACTCCATCGACCAGCACTGGGTCACCCTGAACGAGGGCGCTCAGAAGGCCGCCGCTGAGCTCGGCGTGACCGTCACCTTCATGGCCCCGAACACCAAGGACGACGCGCAGCAGATCGAGCAGGTCAACAACGCTGTCGCGGGCGGCTATCAGGCGATCATCGTCGCCGCCAACGGCCCGGACGCCATCTCCTCCGCGCTGAAGGAAGCGGCTGCGCAGGGCGTGAAGCTGATCTACGTCGACTCCCCGGCGAACGTCGAGGCGGAGGCCACCTTCTCCACCGACAACACCGCCGCCGGCAAGACTGCGGGCGAGACCATGCTGGCCGAGCTGACCCGGCGCGGCGTGACCGAGGGCAAGATCGGCATCATCAACGTGAACGCCGCCACCGCCTCCTGCGTCATGCGTGAGGAAGGCTTCCGCTCCGCGTTCGAGGGCACGGCCTTCGAGCTGCTGGAGACCCAGTACGGCGAGGGCGACGCGGCCAAGAGCCAGAGCATCGCGGAGAACTATGTGATCCAGGGCGTCGTGGGCATCTTCGGCTGCAACGAGGGCTCCACCACCGGCGCGGGCAACGCGATCAAGGCCTCCGGCTCCGACGCGATCGTGGGCGTGGGCTTCGACAAGTCCGACGCGATCCTGGGCCTGATCCAGGACGGCTACCTGCTGGCGACCATGGCTCAGAACCCCGACGTGATGGGCTATGAGGGCGTGAAGGCGGCTGTGGCGGCCCTGGGCGGCGAGAGCCTGGGCGGCGCTGTGACCGACACCGGCGTCTCCGTTCTGACCAAGTAAAGCAACCAAGAGACGTGGGCGTCAGTCGCAGGGCTGACGCCCGCGTTTGCTGCCCGGGAAAGCCGCGCGGATCGTTGCGGCGGACGGCGCGGGTGTGCTACAATAGGAAAAAGGAGGTGTGCGAATGCTCAAGGTGATCATCGCCGACGACGAGGCCCGGGTGTGCAGCCTCATTCGCATGCTGATTGACTGGGACGCGCTGGGCATGGAGCTTGCCGGCGTCGCCTCCAATGGCCTGGAGGCGCTGGAGCTGATCCGCACGCGCCAGCCGGACATCCTCATCACGGATATCCGCATGCCGGGCTGCCATGGGCTGGAGCTGATCGAGCGCGCCAAGGCGTTTGACCCACAGCTGGAGATCGCGATCATCAGCGGCTACGCGCACTTTGAATACGCGCAGAGCGCCATCCGCTTCGGCGTGGGCGACTATCTGCTCAAGCCGATCAACCAGCAGGAGCTGATGGGCACGCTGCGCAAGCTGGGCGAGCGCCGCCTGAGCCGCAAGCGCCTGGGCAGCGAGGTCGAGCAGCTGCGCATCAGCAGCCGGGAGGATCGGCGCCAGCTGCACGAGCGCCTTTTGCAGGACATGCTGAACAATCCCTCCCTGGCGCTGAACGACGGGCTCCTGTGGGATCGCTACCGCTTCCGTGCCGGTGCGGGGCTGTGGCAGGCCGTAGCGCTGTCCATGGACTACGACGCGCAGGACACCGCGGCGGCCACCGTGCGCATCGCGGAGGAGAAGGCGGCCAAGGCGCTTGCCTCCGAGCTGAGCGCCGTGTGCCACACGCTGATCACCCACGCGCAGGACGGCGGCTGCGGCGCGCTTCTGGGCTTTGATCCCGCGCAGGAGCGCGAGGTGCGCAAGCGCCTGCGCCTGTGTCTCAACCAGCTCAATGTCAAGAGCGGGCTGATGGGCAGCATGGAATTCACCATGGCGATTAGCCCCTCCGTGCGCGCCATTGAGGAAGCGCCCGGGGCGTGCGCCGGCGCGCAGGCGCTGCTCATGGAGCGCCTGACGCAGGGCGCGGGCCAGATGCTCGAGCGCGGCGCGCATGGCTCCGGCATCGCGCAGGAGACGCTGCTGCGCCGCTACCGCGAGGCGGTCGGCGAGCCGGCGGAGCGCCTGGAGCAGGAGAAGGCCGCGCGCGCCGTGGAGCAGCTTCGCGCCGACCTGGCCGGCTTGCCCGGACTGCGCGGCGAGGAGGCGTATGGCCTTGTGATAGCGGCGGGGCGCATCCTGCTCCAGAGGCCGGAGATCGAGGGCCGCGAGGAAAAGGAGCGCGCCTTTGCAGCGCAGCTGCTGCACATCGGGCGCATGGACGCGCTGCTGGACGCGCTTGCGCAGCTGACACAGCGGGAGCTGAGCGCCATCGCCGAGCAGCAGCGCAGCGCCCAGACGCGGCCCATCCGCCTGGCATGCGAGTATGTGCAGCGCCATTACAGCGAGCCCATCACGCTGGAGCGCGTGTGCCGGGAGGTGGGCTTCTCGGTCAGCTACTTTAGCGCGTTCTTCAAGAAGGAGACGGGCGAGAGCTTCGTACACTATCTCACGCGCATCCGCATAGATCACGCCAAGGAGCTGCTCGCCCGGACGAACCTGCCGGTGTCGCAGATCTGCACGCAGGTGGGCTACAACGATCTCAAGCACTTCACCCAGACCTTCCGCAAGGAGACAGACCTGAGCCCCGGCCAGTACCGCAAGCTGTACGGCTGACGCGCTCGCGACGAGGAGGCGACGCGATTGAACGGACGCTATCTCGCCGGCAGGATCCGCCTGCTGGGGCTGGCCTCCGCCGTGTGCAGCGCGGCGTTCCTCGCCTGGGGCGCGGCGCAGCTGCTTGCGCGCGGGGAGCCGCTCACGCCGGTGCTGCTGGCGCTGGGCGCGTATCTGGCGCTGGCGCTGGCTGTCTGGCGCATGGTTGTGCGGCCGTACCGCCTGCGCAGCCGCGCCATCCAGCAGATGCTGCGCGGCTACGGCATCGGCGAGGCCGAGCGCGCCATGCTCCCCTTCGACAGCGGCGACGAGCTGCTGCTGCGCCAGGTGCAGTCCTGGCTGGATCCCTCAAAGGTCTTCCAGCTCAACAAGCGCCAGGCGCAGTATCTGGCGCTGCAGAACCAGATCAATCCCCATTTTCTCTACAACACGCTGGAGAGCATCCGCAGCGAGGCGCTGCTGGCCGGATTGTCCAGCGTTGCGGACATGACGGAGGCGCTGGCCAAGTTCTTCCGCTACACGATCAGCAAGGTGGAAAACCTGGTGACCGTGGAGGAGGAGCTGCAAAACTGCGAGACGTATTACCACATCCAGCAGTATCGCTTCGCAGAGCGATTGCAGCTGGACGTCCGCTGCCCGGAGGAGGACCGCGCGGAGCTGTACCGCTGCCGCCTGCCCAAGCTGACGCTCCAGCCGATACTGGAGAACAGCATCATCCACGGCACGGAGCTGAAGGTGGGCGTGGGGCATCTGACGATCCAGCTGCGCAGGACGGGCAGCCGGCTGATCATCCAGGTCGGCGACGACGGCGTGGGCATGGATGAAAAGACGCTCGCCCGGCTCAACAGCAGCCTGGGCAAGGGCGCGCTGGACGCCCAGATGGACGGCGCGCGGCGCACGGGCGTGGCGCTGGTCAACGTGGACAACCGCATCCGCCTGCTCTTTGGCGAGGAATACGGCCTGCATGTCTATTCGATGCCGGGCATGGGCACCACGGTGGAGATTCGCCTGCCCATCATCACCAGCGACCGCGACATCGCCAACAAGGAGGTGCTCGGATGACGCGCGAGGCGCTGCGCCTGTCGGACGTGACGCTGACGGAGCAGGGCACGGCGCAGCTGCAGGGCTTCAATCTCGACATCCTGTGCGGGGAGATCATGGGCCTGCTGCCGATGAACGGGCACGGCCTCACGGCGCTGATCGACCTTCTGCGCGGCAACCTGCCGCTGGAATTCGGCTACGTCTACTATCAGGAGGAGCTGGTCAACAGCTGGCGCGCCCCCCGCGCGCACGACAATCGCATCGCCGTCATCAGCAGCGTCAACTCCCTGGTGGACGGGCTGACCGTGGCGGACAACATCTTCGTGCTGCGCCCGGGCTTCCGGGCGTGGCTGATCCGCCCCGGCGTGCTGGTGCGCCAGGTGCAGCCGGTGCTCGACGCGCTGGGCGTGCACATCGCGGCGGACGCGTATGTGGACACGCTGACGGTCTTCGAGCGCGTGGCGGTCGAGCTGGTCAAGGCGATTGTGGCCGGGTGCCAGCTGATCATCCTGCGCGAGGTCGGCGCGCTGCTCAGCGATCCGGAGCTGACGCGCCTGCACGCCATCCTGCGCAAATACGCGCGCGAGGGCGTCTCCTTCCTGTATATCGGCTATCACTACGAGGAGCTGGTGCAGATCTGCGATCGCACGGCGGTGTATTCCAATGGCCGGGTGCTCAGGATCCTGCGCCCGCAGGACGGCGAGCTGCCCTATGAGGAGCGCTATGTCCGCCGCGTGCGCGAGCAGCTGGGGCAGCAGGAGCCGTTCAGCGGCGAGGAGCCTGTGCTGCTGGTGCGCGAGCTGTGCGCGGGCAGGATGCGCGGGCTGTCGCTGTATGCCAGGCCGGGGGACTGCGTGGTCGTGCAAGATCTGCAAAACCAGACCTTTGACGACCTGATCGCCACGCTCACCGGCGAGCGCGCGATCGAGCGCGGCGAGATCCGCCTGGCTGGCCGGCCCTTCGCGCCCGGCGTCGACCGCGACATTGCCATCCTGCGCGAGCGGCCTGATGAATCGATGATTTTCCCGCAGCTGAGCTATCTGGACAACCTCTGCATGACGGTGGATCACCGCCTGCCGGCGATCTGGCTGGACGCGCGCATGCGCGCGGGCATCCGCAAGGAGTGGGCGCAGCGCGTGGGCGACGAGGTGTTCGACCTGACGCCCGGCCAGCTGACCCGCCGCCAGCGCTACGATCTCGTCTTCCAGCGCGTGCTGCTGCAAAGGCCGAAGGCGGTCTTCTGCATCCAGCCCTTCAAGGGCGCGGACGTGCGGCTGCGCATGCACATCTGGGAGCTGCTCAAGGCGCTGCTCAATCAGGGCATCGCCGTGATCATCCTGGCGGTCAACCTGGCCGACACCTTCACCCTGGCCACCCGCCTCATCCGGGTGGAGCAGGGCACGTCCCACTGCTACGAAAAGAGCGAGTTCGACCAGCTGCCCTTCACCGCGCCGTGGCTCCAGCTCTACAAGAGGCCCGCGGACGCGCCGGGGGAGTAGAATTCTGTCACCCATCATTTTTCATGATTTTGAAAGGAGCAACCGACAATGAAACGATCTGAGGTCAACGCGGCCCTGCGCGAGCTGGAGGCCATGTGCGAGAAGTACTGCTGCTATCTGCCGCCGTTCTGCCACTTCACGCCCGAGCAGTGGCAGGACATCG
>JBJEYK010000146.1:0-6517 GCA_051886775.1 Candidatus Ventricola sp.
AATCCGTTTTACTTTGCGCATTTTGCACCCACCCAAATGAAAAATGCACCCAATTCCCCAACTGCCGTTTGATCTTGCGCTTTGTATCAAAATAAGCGTAGGAAGGCATCATAAAGCGCTGATCCTGATCGAGGGTCAGCGTTTTTCTTTGCCCGAAAAGCCTTGCTCCGCAGGGCTTTTTTCAATTTGCCGGGTGCATGAAATGGTGATTTTCCATATTACGGATAAAAACATCCTGCTATTTCGTTATCATATCGCAACACGCTCTATCTTCACTCTACCGTTCACGCTTAGGAGAATCATCATGAAGAAAGCATTCATCATTCAGTTCACTGTCCTGTTGTTGGCCGTCTGTCCCTTTGCACACGCTGAAAGTGAGCTTCCGCCGGAAATGCGGGAACTGCATGTGGCTTCTCATGAGGCAACAGCGTATGCAGACCGTTTCCTTTTCGATATACCGGATGGTTCCGATATGTATGTCATGCAATCTGCTTCGTATGAGAGAACAATCCGTATCCATGATTCTTTACCACCATATATCATTCGTATAACAGATACCGGAGAAGATACCGTCGATTTGATCCCGAATCACATTCTGCGCGTTGAGGTTTTCTGCGAAGATGGTCAGCAGCTTCAATCCTTCACCTATTTCTCTGTCGAAACGCCCGAATACGACGGCGCGGCTGCGTTGGTCATGGCGAAAGACCTGAACTTTGACGGGTATAACGATCTGATGCTGTTGTCCGGAGCCGGCGCACAAAATGTTTTCCACGCTATTTCTCTCTGGGATAGCCAGACGAATCAGTTCAGACCGGTAGAAGCAGGCTGTAACTGGAATCGTGAAACCAGAAGATTTGACCCAGAAATCAGGCAGCTTGAACTATGCAATGTCGAGCTGATTCCCGAAAGGAAGTACCTGTATTCAAGCGTGCAGGATGGCTATCGCTATCGGAGAGACATCTGCTGGGGCTGGGAAAGTCAGTATGGAATAACTGGATACTTCATCTGGGATGTCTACGATGCAGGCGATGGGCTGATTGGTGAATCACTCTACCGGTTCGGCACCCAGGTCGTCCGCCTGTGGGATGAACAGTATCCGGAAAACTGGTATTACGGACAGGATGGTGTGTTCGCGGAAAGGCAGGAGGCCGTCAGGGCCGTCATGCTGGGCATGGACGCCCTGCCATGGATGCGGGTTGCCAACGTCAATTGGGTGAATCTGCGCAAGCAGGACAGCAAGGCCTCCCCATCGCTGGCGCAGATTGATGCCGGAAAGGAAGTCGAATTGCTGGTAGACGCCTGCGGCCCGGAAGACGGCTGGGTACGGGTGCTGTATCACGGCGGGGCAACCGGCAGCATAGAAGAAGACGACGGGATTCTGCGCGAGGAGATGACCGGCTATATCTGGCACAGTTTTTTGAAGCCAGTACAGTAATGTACCGTTTTCCTTTGCGCATTTGGCATCCACCCAAATGAAAATGCACCCGATTTCCCATCTGCCGTTTGATCTTGCGCTTTGTATCAATATCAGCGGAGGAAGCCAGAGCAGCACGAGCGTTGGGTTTCCGCGAGACTCCCGGCGATTGTGCATTTTTCTGCTTGTGAAACGCCGGACGGTGTGGTATATTCATCTTTGCGAATCGGAGGTTGTGAAGTGCATATGATTCAAAATGGTCGACTCATCCCAATACTGGATCCCGGGTTCCTTGGATATGAGTACTGCAATACACTTATCCAAGGAGACAGCAATGAACAATCCAATCAAAAATCTAACAAAGCGGGAATGGGCGCTGTGGCTCAGTTCGCTGTTGATCGTATTGATTTCGAATATTCTGCCCGGTGACATCGACCTGCTGACTGCGCTGGCAGCCTGCATTGGCGTCACATCGCTCATCTTTGCGGCAAAGGGAAATGTATGGGCACAGCTCCTCATGATTGCGTTTAGCATTCTGTATGGAATCATCTCATGGAAATTCCGTTACTGGGGTGAAATGATCACTTATCTTGGAATGACCATGCCGATGGCAATCTGGTCCACGATAACCTGGATCAGGAATCCGTCTGAAAGCGGAGAGGAAGTTGCCATTCAAAAGCTGACAGCAGGGCATATGACCGGACTTCTAGTGTCCGGTACTATCGCAACAGCTGTTTTCTACCTCATTCTGCGCAGACTGGATACGCCTAACATCGTATTCAGCACGCTTTCCATTGCGACAAGCTTCTTCGCGGCGGCACTCACGATGCTTCGCAGTTCCTATTATGCCCTCGGATATGCTGCAAACGATATTGTGCTTATCGCGCTATGGGTACTCGCCTCCGTAGAAAATCCCGCTTACATATCGGTCGTTGTGAATTTTGCCATCTTCTTTTTCAATGATATGTATGGGTTTATCAGCTGGCGAAAACGGGAAAGGCAAATCGCGAAGTGCAATTGAAGACCTATCGGCCTTGACAGCCTCCAGCTTTGCAGACTCCTGTGCTTTTTTCCTCACCGCCGGCCTTTCTGAGGGCCGGGCGCATCCGTTCAAATGAAAGGAAACCGCCATGATCCGCATCCTCTTTGTCTGCCACGGCAACATCTGCCGCAGCCCGATGGCCGAGTTCGTGATGAAGGACATCGTATCGCGCGCCGGCTGGGCGCAGGGCTTTTTCATCGAATCCGCCGCCACCAGCACCGAGGAAATCGGCAATCCGGTCTACCCGCCTGCCCGGCGGAAGCTTGCCGAGCACGGCATCCGCTGCGATGGCAAGACGGCGCGGCAGCTTCGCCGGGAGGACTATGCCGGATACGACCTGCTCGTAGGCATGGATCGCGCCAACCTGCGCAGCATGCAGCGCATCTGCGGCGGCGATCCCGACGGCAAAATGCACCTGCTGATGGACTTCACCGCCCGCCCCGGCGAGGTCGCCGATCCCTGGTACACCGGCGACTTCGACGCCGCCTGGCGCGACGTGGAGGACGGCTGCCAGGGGCTGCTGGCCTGGATTCTGTCACAGACCGGCGCGAACGCCTGAGCATAAATCCGCTTTCTATCATCAGGCCGGAGCAATCCCCGCGATTGCCCCGGCCTGTTTGTATTGTTTACCGATGTCACAGCGCCGCTGCCTGTGCCCGCCACCGCTCGCGGCTCAGATAGGTGACATACTCCGTGCGCGTTTCGCCCAGCTTGACGCACGCCTTGTTTTCCTCGACGTGGTGCGGCATAAAGCCGCACTTTTCCTGCACGCGGCGGGACTTCTCGTTGCCCGCGTAGTAGCCGCACCACACGCCGGAGCAATCCAGCTCCTCAAAGCACACCCGCAAAAGCGCGCGCACCGCCTCCGGGATCAACCCGCGGCCCCAGTACGGCTTGCCGATCCAGTAGCCGATCTCCGCCTCGTCCGGTCGCATCGGCACGTTGCCCGCCCCGTCGCGCATGATGCCGACAGCACCGACAGGCTCGCCCGTCTCCTGCAGCACAACAGCCAGGTTGCCCTCGGCGGAGAGCACCGTGCGGATGATCTCCCGGCTGTTGTCCACGCTCGTGTGCGGGGGCCATCCGGCAGCCGGGCCGACATCCGGGTCGCAGGCGTAGCGATAGAGTGCGGGCGCGTCCTCCTCGCGCCAGGGGCGCAGGATCAGGCGTTCGGTTTTCAGGATCATCGTGCTTCCTCCTTGGTCAGGTCGTCATGGGCAGCCTTGCCGCCCCAGTGTGCAAACAGCACCGGCGTGATCGCCGGATACGTCAGCTCGTCCGGCAGCGCGTCGAACAGGCGCGCCTCCGCCATCTCGCTGGCCGGAAGCGGCCCCAGCTCCTCAATCTCCGCTGCAAAGACGCGTCCGGACGCGCCCTTTCCGATCTGCCCGTCGCCCGCCCAGTAGTCGCACAGCGGGGTGATCGCGTAGCGCAGCGCGCCCGACTCCTCGTACAGCTCGCGCCGCGCGGCCTGCTCGGGCGTCTCGCCCGGCTCGATGTGCCCGCCCTGCGTCTCCCAGGTCGTGCGCTCACGATGGCGGCTGAGCAGAATCCGACCGCCGCAGTGCGAGAGCACGACGACATATTGGAGGCCGGTCAGCGAGCCGAGAGGGTGTGTCCTGCAAATCATAAGTACCTCCGCATGGGATATTGACCGCATGATAGCATCCATGCACGCCCATGTCAAGCATATCATCGCCCTCTGCCCGCATCGCGATGGAAAGCACCCGGACGCACAGCCCTCCCGCCGGCATGCCGCGCAGCCAAAGAAATCGCCGCCCCCGGGAGCGCCGGGAGGCGGCATGTCGCGATTCTCATGGGTTCGGGGCGGCCACGGAGCCGTCGCCCTTCAGCGCGTGGTATACCTTCAGGTCCGCCCCTGCCGTGCCTGGCACGATGGGCTTGGCCTTTTCGCTGCCCGTTTTGGCCTTTCCCTGAAGCTCAGGGACGGGCGACAGCTCGTTGTGCGGGCGCACATGCGTGCGCTCCGGCCGCTTCATGCCCTGCTTTGCCATTGGATCACCTCGCTGCCCTTCATTCTGCCCCTCGCAGCCGGTCACATGTCCTGCAAATCCGCCGCGCTCAGGTCGTTTTCCAGATTGTCGCGCGCGAGATCGGTGTCCAGCTCGGGATATGCCTGCGAAATCGGGCGCTCCCTCTGCGCGGACGGCTTGTTTTTCGCCGAGTTTGATCGATGCTCCATCGTCATCACCTCACGGACAGCATGCCGCAGGCGCCGCCGGTTTATGCGTGAACGGCAGGCTCAGACGCTTCCAGCGCACGCTTCTGCTCCCTCCATTCATCCTGGGCATTCGGCTGTACCGGCATGTCACTTCTTCGCATTGGAATATGTCAGCCTGGGGGTGGCATACTCGATGGGTACCAGGCCGCAGTCGGCATGCTCCGTGATCACGTGCAGGTATTTGGCGCTGACGCCCAGCACGGTCGCCTGCTCGCCGCTTTTGACCTTGCCAACCTTACTGCCGGACCGGAAGCTCAGCAGATCGATGTCCCGATTGCCATTGTTCAGGGTGACCGTGGGCTGCGCGTCCTGCACCGTCACGGCCTCGTCGTCAAAGGCGAGATACGCACTCTTCATATACCCCTCGATGTCGCACACGCCGTTGCCCAGGCCCACCCGCACGCGGCACCAGCCATTCTCCGGGCCGGAGAGCACCAGCACCGGCACACCGTTGTAATACTTGCCATAGGATACCGCCGTCGTGCTCGGCTTTGCGCGCAGATGGAGCCTGTCCGCAGGATTGGGATTGCTGACCATTGCCCACACCGCCATGTCTTCGGCATGCTCCCCGGCAGATGTCTTCTCGTTTGCGAACGCCAGCCGGGGTGCCGCAAGATTCGCCGGCACCATCCCGCACGTCCCATCCTGCGTCACCACATGCAGATACTGCATGCCGACGCCCAGCACCGTCACCTGCGCGCCGCTCTTTACCTTTCCCACGCAGCTGCCGGAATGGAAGCTCCGCAGGGGAATATCCCGGCCACCGTCCGTCAGCGTGAGCACTGGGCGCGCATCCCGCACCGCCGCAGCCTGGCTGCCAAAGGCGAGGTACTCGCTCTTCATATACCCCTCGATGTCGCACACGCCATTGCCCAGGCCCACCCGCACGCGGCACCAGCCATTCTCCGGGCCGGAGAGCACCAGCACCGGCACGCCATTGTAATACTTGCCATAGGACACCGCCGACGCACTCGGTTTCGCCCGCAGGTTGAGCCTATCCGCAGGATTGGGATTGTTGACCGTCGCCCAAAAGGCCTCCGCCATCGCGGCGCTGCCAATCAGCGTCAGACACAAAATCAGCACACACAGCATACGCAGCTTCATGAAGATTCCCTCCGCTTTCTCCCGGCATGCCGGGAATATCTTCCATATCCATAAGACGGATGATGTAAACGAATTCTTGCACGGTTAATCAAATTCTGCATAAACCGACAACGCCCCGGGAGATGATGAATCCGGCAACGTCCTACTCTCCCGGGCGTTCGCGGGCGGCTTCATCGACCCGGGGAACTCGCATAGTCGTGCCGTTCCGGCACTCCTTGCGATTCCCGACGCTCCGCCCGCCTTCATCCGCCACAGGCGGCGGCGGGCTTCGGTCCCAGCCAAGTACAACGTGCACGTCGGCTGGAGATGATCCGCAGCAGCAGCATATTCTCGATTGAAAATGAAAAACGACCCAGCAAATGCTGGGCACTCTCCCGGGCGTTCGCGGGCGGCTTCATCGACCCGGGGAACTCGCATAGTCGTGCCGTTCCGGCACTCCTTGCGATTCCCGACGCTCCGCCCGCCTTCATCCGCCACAGGCGGCGGCGGGCTTCGGTCCCACTGGACGCCGCCATGGCCTCACCTAGCCAAGTACAATGTGCACATTGGCCGGAACCTACCCGAAAGCAAACAATCTCCAAAGCCCAAAATGAGAGAAGACCCAGCAGATGCTGGGTCTTCTCTCATTTTGGAATCCGGCAACGTCCTACTCTCCCGGGCCGTCTCCAACCAAGTACCATCGGCGCTGAAAGGCTTAACTTCTGTGTTCGGTATG
>JBJEYK010000147.1:0-6446 GCA_051886775.1 Candidatus Ventricola sp.
ACATGTCGCCGCTGCGGATTTCATATGAAGGGGCTGCGGCCCCTTCATGCATCCCTGGAGACTGTTACATGCTTTGTTGATGGTCTGAGCGCCGGCCAAAGCGACCGGCGCTGCTATATTCCTCACATCATGCTGGCGGGGTTCACCTGGCACACACAGGCGCAGCCCTCCAGCGGAATCTGCGCGATTTCGCTCATCTTGCCCACGGCCTCCTGGCAGACAGGCTTGTCCACAATCTTGAGGGCGACCTCCCAGCGCGCCTTGCCTTTGATACGCCTCACCGGGCAGGGCAGCACGCGAAGCGAGACGACGTACTTGCGCAGATAGGCGCGCCGCTCGAGGAACGCCTCCATCTGGCGCATGGCGCTCTGCGCCGCGGCCTGCGCGCTGTCCTCACGCTCGGCCTCGTAGAGCAGCCGCGCGATAAGCGTATAGGGAGGATAGAGCGCGCGCCTTCTCCTGTGCATCTCCTGCTCGAAAAACGCGCGGTAATCCTGCCGGCTGGCCGCCTCGATAGCGTAATGGTCGGGATCATACGTCTGCAAAAAGACCTCGCCCGGGCAGTCCGCGCGCCCTGCTCGGCCAGCAACCTGCGTGAGCAGCTGGAACGTTCGCTCGGCAGACCGATAGTCTGGCAGCTTGAGCATGGCGTCCGCCGCGATGATGCCCACCATCGTCACGTTGGGAAAATCCAGCCCCTTGGCGATCATCTGCGTGCCCACCAGGATGCGCGCCTCGCCCTGGCGGAAGCGCGCAATCAAGCGCTCGTGCGCATCCTTGGTGCGGGTGGTGTCGTTATCCATGCGCAGGACGGGCACGTCCGGGAAGATGCGGCGCACCTCCTCCTCCACACGCTGCGTGCCCACACCGAAATACTTGATGTACGGGCTGCCGCACTCCGGACAGACCGACGGTATGCTTTGCTCCTGCCCGCAGTAGTGGCAGCGGAGCACGCGCTCGCTGGCGTGGTAGGTCATGGATACGTCGCACTGCGTACAGGTGACGGTGTAGCCGCAGCTGCGGCAGGAGACGAACGTCGCATAGCCCCGGCGGTTGACAAAGAGAATCGCCTGCTTGCCCGCGTCCAGGCAGGCCTTCAGGCCGTCCAGCAGCGCGCCTGAGAAAACCGACCGGTTGCCCTGCGCCAGCTCTCGGCGCATGTCGACGACGTGCACCGTGGGCATCGGCCTGCCCGCGACGCGATTGGGCATCTCCAGCAGCGTGAGGTCGCCGCGCCTGGCCAGCGCGAAGGAGCGCATGCTCGGCGTGGCGCTGGCCAGCAGCAGCGCGGCTCCCTCGCGCTCACAGCGCAGGCGCGCCAGCTCCCGCGCGTCGTAGCGCGGCGTGTTGTCAGACAGGTAGCTCTGCTCATGCTCCTCGTCGATGATGATCAGACCGACGTTCTCCAGCGGCGCGAAGATCGCCGAGCGCGCGCCGATGACCACACGTACGTCTCCCCGGCGGATTCGCCGCCACTCGTCGTAGCGCTCCCCCGGCGACAGGCGCGAGTGCAGCACGGCGGCGTCCTCGCCAAAGCGCGAGCGGAACCACATGACCATCTGCGGGGTGAGCGCGATCTCCGGCACGAGCACGATAGCCGTCCTGCCCAGCTGCGCGCAGCGGCGCACGGCGCGGATAAAGACCTCCGTCTTGCCGCTGCCGGTGACGCCGTAGAGCAAGAACGCGCCCTTGCCCGCCTCCACCGCCGGCAGAATGGACGCGAGCACCGCCTCCTGCTGTGCGGTCAGCGTGGGATCCTTCGCCGCAAGCTGCTCCATCGCGCCGTACGCCCGGCGCAGCACCTCGCGCCGCTCCAGGCGGACAAAGCCCATCTTCACCAGCGCGCCAAGCGCCGTGCGGTAATCCGTCTGCCCGTTTTTCAGCTGCTCGCAGGGCAGCTCACCGCCCTCCGCCGCCATCAGCGCGCGCAGCATCGCCGCGCGCCGCGGCGCGCGCCGCTGGCTCTCCAGCACCTGCGAGCGTACGGCGGGATCCACCTGCAGCACGGCGACCTCGCGCGTCTTCTCCGCAATGCGCTCGCCGCGCATCTGCGCGGGAATCATCAGGCGCAGCGCCTGCGCCAGCGTGCAAAACGACGCGGCCTTGATCTCCTGCGCCAGCGACAGAAGCGGCGGGATGATGGCCGGATAGTCCTCCAGCGTGTCGGCAACGTCGCGCACGCGCTCGGGCGGCAGGTCGCAGCAATCGGCCAGCTCCACCACCACGCCCTCCACGCGGCGGATGCGTCCGAAGGGCACGTGCACGCGCATGCCCGGACAAAGCGTCATGCCCTCCGGCACGCGATAGGTGAACACACGGTCCACATCCTCGTGGGCGATGTCCACGATCACCTGGCAAAACGACATGCGCGCACCCCTTTCTCGGATTGATGCTCCCTATTATAGCGTGAACAGGCCGTCGTTTCAAGCGCGGGAGCGTTGCATTGCGGCGCGATTTGTGCTACCCTTCGGCAAGCCTATCACACGAACCAGGAGGAACTGCCATGCAGATCAGCCGGCTGTTTGAAATGCTGTACATTCTGCTCTCGCGCGAGCGCGTCACCGCGCCGGAGCTGGCGCAGCGCTTTGAGGTCTCCGTGCGCACCATCTATCGCGACGTGCAAACGCTCAGCGAGGCGGGCGTGCCCGTCTACGCCGAACGCGGGCGCGAGGGCGGCATCCGCATCCTGCCAGGCTTCAGGCTAAATCAGTCGCTGCTCAGCGGCGAGGAGCGCGAAAGCCTGCTGGCCTCGCTGGCTGCCATGGCGCAGACCGGCGCAAGCGAACGCGAGACGCTGCGCAAGCTCTCCGCCTTTTGGGGGACGGACGCGCCGGACTGGGTGCGCATCGACCTTGCAGACTGGAGCGGCACGCAGGACACGCTCGTCTCCACGATCAAGACCGCCATCCTCGGCAGGCAGCGCCTGGCATTTGGCTACTGCGCCAGCGACGGCAAACAGACCGACCGTCTCGTCTGCCCGATACAGCTCTGGTTCAAGGGGCAGGCCTGGTATCTGCGCGCGTACTGCCTGACCCGCTGCGCCGTGCGCACCTTCAAGCTGACGCGGATGCGCGGCGTGCACCCGACGCCGGGCGGCTTCCCGGCGGAAGCCATCGCCGCAGGCCAGGAATCGGCAAAGAAAAACGACCATCGGTCTGAACCGGCCCGAATTCCGATTGCGCTGCGCGCAGACGCGTGCATGGCCTACCGGATCTATGACGAATTCGCCGACGCTTCCATCGCGCAGCAGGAGGACGGCAGCTTCCTGATCCGCGCCGCGTTTCCGCCGGGCGAATGGATCGTGTCGATGATCCTGGGCTATGCGGAACACGCTGAGGTGCTTTCTCCTGCCGCGCTTCGCGAGGAAATCGCCCAGCGGCTGAAAAAAATGTGCGCCCGCTATCAAAGCTGACACACCGATGTCCAGTTTTCCGTGCGATAATCGGGGCAACCCAGGCAACGCCGGGACAAACATCCATCACAAGGAGGAATCCCCATGAACGCAAGCGAATACGCAAAGCTCCCCGTATGCCAGAGCTGCGGCATGCCGATGCAGACCCACGACCAGATCGGCAAGCACGCCGACGGCACGCCCAATCCGGAATACTGCATCTACTGCTGCCCCGAGGGCGAGGAGAAGATGACCGGCACGCTCGAGGAGATGATCGACTTCTGCGTGCCCGTCGAGGTGAAGCTCGGCCTTTATCCGGACGAGCCGTCCGCCCGCGCGGCGCTGGAGGCCTATCTGCCCACGCTGAAGCGCTGGAGGAAGTAAGCCCATCAAGGCGCTGTCTCAGCATGGCTCAGGCAAGCCATGAGAGGCAGCGCCTTGCCGTTATCCGAGCATCGCGCGAATCCGCTCCGCGACAGCCGCGCAGTCCACGCTTTCCAGCTCGGTGGTATCGACACGGAGGCACGGCGCATCGCAGGGCGGCTGATCCATCCCCCGGGACGCGACGCTCTGCGCAAATGCTTCAAGCGAAATCGTCGTATGCGTCTGCCTGTGGCCGGGCGGCTCTGGATAGCAGTCGTTGACCACATGCCCGCGATGGCGCGCGGGCGACTGATCGCGCGCGGCAAACCGCGCATAGAGCGCACGCAGGTCGCCCGTCATGTGCACGACGATCACCCGGCACGGGCAGTCCGCCAGCAGCGCGGCCAATCCCTCGCGGGAGGACACCTCGAAATTGTTCTCCAGGATCACGCTCTGTCCGCAGGACAGGCAGGCGCGCGCGCAGTCGTACAGGATGTGCATCGCCGCCACGCCGAGCTGCACCTTTTCCGCCCGGGAGCGAAAGCCCACGCTGTCATACAGGCGCTCCTTGATGGCATCCTTGGAGAACATGGGCATCCCCAGCGCACCGGACAAATATGCCGCCATCGTGCTCTTGCCCGAGGCCGGCATGCCGCTGATGAGAATCAGCGCCATCGCGTTCACCCCTCCATCCTCTCCATCGCCAGCGCCCGCGCCTGCTTCACCGCCGTGGGCAGCGGCAGGCGCTCCAGCTCCTGTCGCGTGACCCACTGCCCCTCCGGCACGTCGGCCATTTGCTCAGCCAGCAGGGCGTGAATGTCCATCTCCCAGATGATGTGCGTGAACACATGGCGCGCATTGCCCAGCAGGCCGTCATACGCGACGGGCAGCCCCAATGCCTCCATGCGCGCGCACAGCGCCGCCGGGTCATTCTCCTCCAGCACATCCGGGAAGACGAATAGCCCGCCCAGCAGCCGCTCGCTGCGGCGCACGACGAGCACGCGCTCCCCGCAGAAGACCAGCAGCACCGCTCGGCGCTCCACGCGCTGGGGCTTTTTCTTCGCCTTGTGCGGCAGCTCCTGCGCGATGCCCTGCGCAAAGCCGCGGCAGCTGTCCCGTACCGGGCAGAGCAGGCAGGCCGGATTTCGGGGCGTGCACATCGTCGCGCCCATCTCCATCATCGCGTTGGCGAACGCGCCGGGGCGGTCCGCCGGGACCAGCGCTTTGGCGCGCTGCGCAATCCGGCGGCGGACGGCGGGCGTGCCGACCTCGTCGGTGATCGCATCGTAGCGGCAGAGCACGCGCTCCACGTTGCCGTCCACTGCGGGGGTGGGAATGCCGAAGGCGATGGCGGCAATGGCTCCGGCGGTGTAGTCGCCAATGCCCGGCAGGGCGCGAAGCTGCTCGACGCTGGCGGGCAGCTGCCCGCCATGCTGGCTGACAATCACCTGCGCCGCTTTTTGAAGCGAGCGGGCGCGGGAATAGTAGCCCAGGCCCTCCCAGCTCTTGAGCAGCTCCTCCTCGGGCGCGTTGGCCAGGTCGAAGACGGTGGGATAACGCGACAGAAAGCGCTCATAATAGGAAACAACGGTCTCCGCCCGCGTCTGCTGGAGCATGATCTCCGACACCCAGATGCGATACGCGTCCTTCGTGTGCCGCCAGGGCAGGTCGCGATGCCCCTGATCATACCAGCAAAGGACTGACCGCGCAAAGTTCTCTTGGCTCATAGGCTCCTCCTTGCGGCCATTGTACCATGAAATCAGGCGATTTTCCACGCGAATTGTAAAATCAGGAGAAATCAGAAGAAAAAATGCGTTTGGCATCGTCTGCACGGCATATTTTTGTAAAATCCGGATATTCTGAATTCAAAAGGAAAATTTGTATCCTTTTCCCTCTTGCCTGTTTGCGCCAAGTCGCGTATATTATATCTTGCTTTTAGCACTCACCTTCATCGAGTGCTAACAAACCCGCTGTACAACCTGAAGGAGGTCTTATAAGATGAATCTCAAACCCCTGTTCGACCGCGTGGTCATCAAGGACGCGGAAATGGAAGAAACCACTAAGGGCGGCCTGATCCTCACCTCGACCGCGAAGGAAAAGCCCCAGTACGCGAACGTCGTGGCCGTTGGCCCGGGCGGCGTCGTCGATGGCAAGGATGTCACCATGCAGGTGAGCGTCGGCCAGAAGGTCGTCTATTCCAAGTATGCCGGCACCGAGATCAAGCTCGACGGCGAGGAGTACAAGATCATCCGCCAGAGCGATATCCTGGCGATCGTGGAGTAATCCACCCAACAAGCAAAGCAGTATCGAGGAGGAATTATCATGGCGAAGCAGATTATTTTCGGCGAGGAGGCCCGCCGCTCCCTGGAGCGCGGCATCAACGCCCTGGCGGATACCGTCAAGATCACCCTGGGCCCGAAGGGCCGCAACGTTGTGCTCGACAAGAAGTTCGGCGCGCCGCTGATCACCAACGACGGTGTCACGATCGCCAAGGAGATCGAGCTGGAGAACGCCTTTGAGAACATGGGCGCGCAGCTGGTGAAGGAGGTCGCCACCAAGACCAACGATGTCGCCGGCGACGGCACCACCACCGCCACCCTGCTGGCGCAGGCCATCATCCGCGAGGGCCTCAAGAACCTGGCTGCCGGCGCGAACCCGATGATCCTGCGCAGCGGCATCGAGGCGGCCACCG
>JBJEYK010000148.1:0-6436 GCA_051886775.1 Candidatus Ventricola sp.
GCGATGCCGGTGATCAGGAATAGCAGGATCAGGAAGATCAGGCTGGACATCCACCGGGCCTTGAACAGTCCTTGCAGCTTGCTCATGGTCACACCTTCCTTTCACGCCCGATGCCGAAGGAGGCGCTGGTGAGCACGTCCTGCGTGATTTCGTCGCGGCGGAACTCGCCGTTGATCCGCCCCTGGAAGACGGTGATCGCGCGGTCGGCCAGCTCCACGACCTCCTCGATATCGGAGGAGACCATCAGCACGGCCACGCCGGCGTCCTTGAGCTGGCGGATGATGCTGTATACGTCGCTGCGGGCCGCCGCGTCGATGCCGCGGGTCGGCTCGTCGAGGATGACGACCTTCGGGCTGGTGGACAGCGACCGGGCGATGACGACCTTCTGCTGGTTGCCGCCGGAGAGGCTGCCGATCAGATCGTCCTGCGAGACGATCTTGGTGCGGAAGTCGTCCACATATTTCTGGGTGATCTCGCGCTGGCGGCGGCGGTTCACGTTCACCTGGCCGATCTCGCGGGTGCCCAGCAGCGCGGAGGTGGTGTTGGACGCGATCGAACGGATCTTGAACAGGCCGTGGTAGTGCCTATCCTCCGGCACGAAGTTGATGCCCTCATGCAGAATCTGGCGAGTGGAGTGGCCGGTGATGTCCTTGCCGTCCAGCGTCACGGTGCCGCCGAGGATTTTGTCGCGGCCAAAGATCGTGCTGATCAGCTCGGTGCGGCCCGCACCGACGACGCCCGCGATGCCCAGGATTTCGCCCGGATAGAGGTCGAAGGTGATGTCGCTGAAGCCGTAGCCCGTCAGGCCGCGCACCTGCAGCACCGGCTTGATTGCCTCATAGCGCACCGGCTCATAGGCGCGCTCGCTCTGCTGCTGGGTCTCTGCGTCCTTGGGCAGCAGGCCCTGGATGAGCATGTCCTTGGTGAAGGTCTCCACCGGGCCCTCCAGGGTGATCTGGCCGTCGCGCATGATGGCCACGTCGGTGGCGATCTCGAAGACCTCGTTGAGGCGGTGGGTGATGTAGATCATGCTGATGCCCCTGGCCTTGAGGTCGCGCACCACCTTGAACAGCGCCTGCACCTCGCCGAAGGTCAGCGCGCTGGTGGGCTCGTCCAGGATGAGGATGCGCGCGTCGCGCATCAGGCCGCGCAGCAGCTCGACCAGCTGCTGCTCCGCGATGGAGAGCGTGCTGGCCTTGCGCTGCAGGCTCAGGCTCACACCCAGGTCCTTCATATGGCCGGCCAGGCGGCGCTTCAGCTCGTTTTCATTCTCGCTGAAGCCCATGAGGATGTTCTCCAGCACCGTCATGTTCGGGAACAGGAGCGGCTCCTGGGGCACCAGATAGATGCCTGCGGCCAGCGCCGCCGCCGGCTTGCCCAGCCTGGCGGTCTTGCCGTCGATCAGAATTTCGCCGGCATCACAACTGTAGATGCCCATGATGATCTTCATGAGCGTGGATTTTCCGGCGCCGTTGCCGCCGATGAGCGCCACGACCTCGCCGGCGTCCACGCTCAGGTCGATCCCCTTGAGGACGACGTTCTGGCCGAACGCCTTGCGGATCCCGCGGACCTCCAGGCGCGGCGCGGACGCGCTGTCTCTTTCCTTCAATGTCATTTGAAATACTCCTGCATGCCGTCGATACAAAGGTTTCTCACGCGCACATGGTATTGATGCCCTCATTGTAAGCATTTCTGTGCATCTTGTCAAGTATGTTTTCACGTTTTTTGCACGAATGATGTGGTCGCCCGATTTTTGCCCTTCCTTTTACAAAAGAATTGACATTCTGCCTGAGCGGTGATATACTCATTGGCGAATACAATTGTTTCGATGCTAAATATTTGTTGCGCGGCAGCGCGACGACTGGAGGGCTGCTGATTGAATTACGAGGAGTCGCTGATGGTCAAGGCGGCCTGGTACTATTACTTCGAGAATATGACCCAGCAGGCCATCGCCGACCGGCTCTCCATCAGCCGCATGCGCGTGATCAAGCTGCTGGACACCGCCCGGCAGACGGGGGTCATCCAGTTCCGCCTGCGCTCCGACGGCGTGGGCATGGTCGAGCAGAGCCGCCGGCTGATCGAGAAATATCATCTGAAGGACGTCTTCCTCATTCCCGAGGTCGATCAGGACGAAGCGCACCCCAACGAGTCCATCGCCCGCGCCGGCGCCATGTACATCGCCGACCGCCTGGGCGACAACGCCTGCATCAACGTCGGCTACGGCGACACCCTCAGCCGCACGCTCAATCACCTGGCGACCATGGTGCAAAATCCCGTCACCTGCATTTCGCTCACGGGCGGCGTGTCCAACTACCTGCCCAATGCGCGCTCCAACATCTTCAACGCCCGGCTCTACCTCATGCCCGCGCCGCTGCTGGCCTCCTCCCCGGAGATGGCCGCTGCCATGCGCGAGGAAAGCTCCGTCAGCGAGATCATCCGCATGACCGAGCTGTCCTCCTTCACGCTGGTGGGCGTTGGCTCGCCGGACGATTCCGCCACGGTCTTCCGCACCGGCGTGCTCACGCCCAGCGACCTGTTCTATCTGCGGATGAACAACGCCGTGGGCGACGTGCTGTGCCACTTCCTGGACAGGGACGGCCAGCTCGTGCGCAGCCCCATCGAGGATCGGCTCATCTCCACGCCGCTGGAGCGCCTCAAGGCCATGCCCAACGTCATCGGCCTGGCCGCCGGCGCCTCCAAGATCGAGGCCATCCGCGCCGTGCTGCGCGGCGGCTATCTCGACATCCTCATCACCGACGAGCCCACCGCCACCCTGCTGCTCAAGGACGACTGATCGCCCTTTGAATATGATATCGTCTCGCCTTCCCGTTACCACCGGCCTCAGAAAGGATGGATTCTATGGCAAAAACCCTCATGGCCGTCGATGCGGGCACCGGCAGCGTTCGCGCTGTCCTCTTCAGCCTCGACGGTGAACAGCTCGGCTGCGTCCAGCAGGAGTGGACGCATCGCGAGGACCCCCGTTACCCCGGCAGCATGGACTTCGACTGGACGCACAACTGGGAGCTGGCGCGCGGCTGCATCCGCGGCGTCATCGAGCAGACCGGCGTCGATCCCCGCGACATCGCCGCCGTCTCCACCACCTGCATGCGCGAGGGCATCGTCCTCTACGACAAGGACGGCAACGAGATCTGGGCCTGCGCCAATGTGGACGCCCGCAGCGACGACGAGGTCGGCCAGCTGGTGCGCATGGATCCCGAGCTGGAGAAGCGCATCTATCACGAATCCGGCCAGACCTACGCGCTGGGCGCGCTGCCGCGCCTGTTCTGGGTGAAGAACAAGATGCCCGAGGTCTACGAAAAGACCGCGCTGTGCACCATGTTCAACGACTGGCTCATCTACAAAATGACCGGCGTGTTCTCCTCCGAGCCGTCCAACGCCTGCACCACCGGCATCTTCGACCTCAAGGCCCGCGACTGGGACGATCAGATCGCCGCGAGCATCGGCCTGAAGACCGGCATCTTCCCCAAGGCCGTCGAGTGCGGCACCGTCGTAGCCGCCGTCAGCGAGCGCGGCGCGGCGGACACCGGATTGGCCGTGGGCACGCCCGTGGTGGCCGGCGGCGGCGACGCGCAGCTGGGCTGCGTGGGCGTCGGCGTGGTGGACGCCAATCAGGCGGCCATCTTCGGCGGCAGCTTCTGGCAGTACGAGTACAACACCGACGAGGCAAAGACCGACGAGCACTGCCGCGTGCGCGTCAACTGCCACAGCGTCCCGGGCATCTGGCAGTACGAGGCGCTCGCCTTCAAGCCGGGCATGGTCATGCGCTGGTACCGCGACGCCTTCTGCCAGCAGGAAAAGGAGCTGTCCCGCAGCTGCGGCCGCGACCCGTACGACCTGATGAACGAGAAGGCCAAGGACATCCCCGCCGGCTGCTACGGCATGATGTGCACCTTCTCCGACGTGATGAACTACATCTCCTGGCGGCACGCCAGCCCCACGTTCACCAATTTCGACTTCGATCCCGAAAAGTACAACCGCTACACCTTCTATCGCGCCATCATGGAGAACACCGCCCTGGTCACCTACGGCCACATGGAGCTGGTGCGCGAATCCACCGGCAACATGCCCGGCGAGGTCGTCTTCGCGGGCGGCGCCTCCAAGAGCGACCTGTGGTGCCAGATCCTTTCCGACGTACTCGGCCTGCCGGTCAATGTGCCCAAGGTCAAGGAGGCCACGGCGCTGGGCGCGGCGATCATGGCCGGCTACGGCGTGGGCGTGTATCCCAGCATCTCCGAGACGGCCAAGAAGCTCGTCCACATTGACAAGCGCTACGAGCCGGATATGGAGAACCACAAGACCTATATGGAGATGTACAAGGTCTGGCGCAAGGTGTACGCCCGTGAGCTTGCCATCGCCGACGACCGGCTGACCCGCTACATGTGGGCCGCCCCGGGCGTGTGACTGACACGACAAGAGGAGAAACGCTATGTATATCGTCAATGAATGGGATCGGGCGTATCGCTTCGGCGACAGCGGCCCGAAGTACCTGATGAAGGGCCCGCGCATGAACTTCGCACTCGTGCAGTTCCAGGCCGGGCAGGACTTCAAGGCGCACTATCACAACGTCATGGAAGAAAACTTCTTCATCCTCGAGGGCGAGGTGGACATCGTCGTCGACGGCGTGGTCAACCACCTAACTCCGGGCCAGATGATCCACATCGAGCCGGGCGAGATTCACTATGTGAAGAACAGCTCCGACAAGCCGATGAAGATGATCTCCACCCTCGCGCCGTTCACCGACCCGGACAAGGTGGACGTGGAAAACTATACCTACTGATTCCTGAACGATGCAGATCTGCCGGCGCGCATGAAGGGGCTGCGGCCCCTTCATTCCCCGGAGATTGCTATGCTGTTCATCTGAAGCTGCCAGGCTGCTCCTGACAGCTTCTTTCTTTGATCGCTTCCACACGGCGACTTGCCGATTTCGTGCTTCTGTGCCCATATACAGGCATGATTGTCCAGGTACAGCGCATATAATCATCATGGCCATCCCCATGCCTGCCGCACGCGGCGGCCTCCGGCGCGGTCCGTCCGGGTCGGGCCGTGTTTCTATTGACAGAACGCCGCCGGATATGGATATTGGGATTGTCAAATCATGCTAATGTGGTGGTTTATGTCCGTACGCTGACAACCGAAGGGAGAAACCGATGAATACACAGAAACTGTTTGCAATCGCCCTGGCGCTGCTCCTGCTGCTCGCCCTGGCCTCCTGTGCCCGGCCCGACGCAGGCGCTGCGCCCTCCGCCGCGCCCGCCCAGGCCTCCGGCGGCGCGCATGCCCCCATCACCATCATGTCCGGCGGCAAGGAGTATTCGGGCTTCATCGAGTACGTCAGGTCCATCTACCCCGAAATCAACATCGAGGTCATCCCCTACCGCGGCGCCAACACCACGCAGTATATGTATGACCAGCTCTACACCGGGCATATGCCGGACATCTACGCGACGACGCAGATGTTCACCTGCTATGACAAGTACGAGGAAAACCTCATCGACCTGTCCAAATACGACTTCTCCGGCAATTACAACGACGCGCGTATTTCCCAGTACGAGCTGGACGGCAAGGTATACCTGCTGCCGGCAGACTACGACGTGATCGGGATGAACTACAACGCCACGCTGTTCGAGCGGGAGGGCTGGGCGGTGCCCGCCTCCTTTGCCGAGCTGGAGGCGCTCGCGCCCATCATCAAGGCCGCCGGCTACGACCTGTCCGACTGTGCGGCGGATCTTCCGGGCTATGGCTTCCAATACCTGTGCAACATCGCCGACACCGCGTTCCTGCGCTCCATCGAAGGCATCCGCTGGCAGCGCGACTTTCTCGCCGGGAGAGCCACCGCGACGGAGGGCCTTGCCGATACGTTCCAATACATCCAGCGCTGGGTCGACCTGGGCATGCTGGAGTGCGAGGCCACGGACGCTGCCGCCCGCGATCACTTCAAGGAGGGCAATACCGCGTTCTTCGTGGGCAACATCGGCATTGGAAACACCAGGCCGGACGGCACCGGCATCGAAATCAAGCCGCTCCCCTACCTGTCCGAGGACGGCACACAGAACATGTTCATCACCTCCTCCGTGCGCGCCTATGGCCTGAGCAAGCGCCTGGAGGAGCCGGGCAACGAGCAGAAGCTGGAGGACGCGCTCAAGGTCATGGAGCTGCTCTCCACCCAGGAGGGCATGATGCGCATCATGGAGCGATACGAGACGGCTACCGCCCGCGTCTGCTCGCTCAAGGGCTGGGAAATGCCCGAGTCCAGCCCCTTCTACGATTACAAGGACTTCATTGCCGACGGCCATGTAGCGCCGCTGATCTATGCGGGCTGGGAGAATATCATGGTGGATGTGGGCAACTGCTTCCTGGACTGTCTGCGCGGCAGCTGCACCGCGATGGACGTGATGACGACCATGGACGCGTGCCA